>JAGGXN010000186.1 GCA_021163065.1 Archaeoglobaceae archaeon
TTAAATATTGGGTGCTCATTCTGCTGGTCACAACGTGGCGATGGCGGAGATTTCTAGCGATTTAATTTTTATATTGGATATCAAAGAGAAAATCGAAGAATTTGAAAATTGGAGGCGAGAAATCCTGCCTAAACTTGAGTTTTTCGAGAGAAAGTTGAAAGAAGAGGAAAAGCAACGAGATAAAAACCAAAATGAGTTAATTAAGCTTTTAAAAGAGAAATATTTCGAAGATTTAGTACAGGAGGGCTATGAAAAATTCGAATCTAGATGTGTGACAAGCTGCGGAGATGCAGAAAGCGCTATAGAAATTAGACTGTCAGCATTTGCGGCGGATTGCGGTTTAACACTACCACAGGCTAAAAAATTGTTTTTGAGGGCATTTCCAGAGCTTGATGGCAAAATAAAGTTTTAAAAGATGCGTATGTTGTGCGAATGGGCTGGAAAAAAGACTAAAGGGCGTGTCTACTGTAGAAAAAAGCGTAGGTGGGTTTTTGAAGAATTTTGCGAGAATTGCTACGAATATCATCATGATTTAACGAGGTGGTGAATGTGAAAAAGTATAAAGGGTTTGTGAGGGCCGACACCCTACTAAAGCAAAATAAAATAAAAATAATTAGATTAAGAGGCGAATTTAAGTGGGATGACGACTTGGTTGAACTGGTAAACCGACCTAAAAAGTTTGTTCCGAGGATAAAGTATAAACGACCTTCGAAAACATATTATAGGCTTTCAACGACCGAGAAGGCGGAGAAAAACCGACCTAAGCATGTTATCAACCTGGATAAAGAAGATTTGGATTTAATCAGACTAGAATAGGATTAAAGCTTGTATAAGGTGGTAAAATGGCTAAATACCTTACTGGATGGATAGATTTAGGTATTGGAGGGAGAAAACGAGTTTATCTCTTTAAAAACGATAGAAGAGAAAACAGAAGTAGTCCAATCTACTACATCAAAACCCGCACAAAGAATGGCTGGAAAACCGTTGGAAAGCTTTACATCCCGAATAAACTAGGGGAGGGCAATGAGGGTTAAGAAACAACTTCTTTTATCTTATTTAAGGCAAAAGAAAAGATTTACGTGGATTGAAGCAGAGGAAGCAGCCAAAAAGATTAAGCCAAAATATGCGCGCTACCTTGTTATAGAAGCCATCGAAGAGCTAATAAAGAATGGCGAAATTAAACAAATCATCATCGCTGGAGAGGAGTTTTAACCCACTTTAGGCTACGAAAAGTGTTGACAGAAATGCACCAATTAACTTGACTTTCATTTTTAAAGTCATACCTTAACAACGTTAACATGGAGCTTAACGGCAAAAACAACCTTAACGGAAATGGAAAATGCAAAATTTGCCGCTCTCCCTATCGGGAAAGCATTGATAGAATGATCTTGGAAGGTAAATCATCAACTGAAATCATTGAGAAATTCAAGGACAAGATCCCAAATCTGAACAAAGTTAACATCCACAATCACAGAAAGCACATTCCTGTTTTAGCTGAAGCTCAAAAGAAGTATCAACGATATATTGAAGAGAAATCCAATGAAGCCGTTGATGCTCTTATAGCTTTAGATAAAACAATTGTAAAAGCGTTCCACAACCTCATGTCTTTCAATCCCGAAACTCAGCCAAGGAAGGTTGAGGTCTGGGCTAATACGATGTTTAAAGCGATCAAACTGAAGCATGAGATCCAAGAGCAAGAGGATCCTGGCAGAAAGTTGGCAGATGCTTTGGTTTCCTTAATTCAGGAACCTGATATAGAGGAGGTTGAAGCATGAAGGGGATAAGACGATTTAAAGATCTGAAGGAGGTTGATGCTTTAATTGACGTTTTAATTAACTCTACTTTGCTGAGGGAGCTGAATCCTACGATTGTTAACTCACTCAGTAGGTTACTTTCCCTTAAACTAAAGCTCTACGAATTAAAAGATTTAGAAGAGAGGATTTCGAGGCTTGAAAAGCTTGTTGAGAAAACTAGTAGGAGGTGAAAATTTGATCAAAAATAGGATAAATAAGCTGGAAAGCAAGCTAAAGCATCGAAACAAGCCAAAACTCTTCATCATCAGCAGTAATTGGGAGGGTTTTTGTAGGGTAGATGTTGCGAGGGATGAGAATGAATTGTACAAGAAAGTAATTAAGAAATATGGATGCAAGAGTGCTGAAGAGCTCGAACAGGAGTATAAAGTCGTACAGATTCACTTCGACTTCAAAGAGGTTAGCAGATCAGATGATGATAAACTAATCGTTGAAGACGTGGGAGATGGCAAAATCTACTTCATGGATTACATCGCTTGAATAGATTAGAGATTAGAGGATGATAAGATGAAGAGGAGATTAAAAAATATAGAAGATAAAATAAAGCATCAAAAAAAGCCCAAATTGTGGTTAGTTTACTCAGACTGGGATGATACCTTAGGAAACGTTGCAGAAAGCGAGGAAAATATGCTACAACAAATCCTGAAAAAATACAACTGTAAGGATTTAGAGGAGCTTGAGGAGCGGTTTGAGCTCTTCATGATTCAAATAGGCTTCGTTGAGATTGACAGAGGACCAAATGGAGAAGTAACTGAGAGAGAAATAGGAGAAGACAAGATATACTACCATGTTAGCGTAATACCTTAATTTTATACCAATTTTTTGTAAAATTCGTTATAAGGCTTCCATTGATTTTGGACATAGTAAACCATTTCCCTTCCTCAGGAAAGCCAATAGACGATTTTTACAAAAGAGTAGATAAAAATCGAGAGGGCTTATTTTTACACATCAGTAGGATTTCGAGACTATTTATCAATTTCCATTTCTGTCAAAATAGATGCTTTTAAACCTATTATTTTTTAAATAACATCCGTGGATTCGAAGCCATACTACTATACGTATAAACCTGAAAGAAGAAAATTAACCATCTTGGTAGATAAAAATTTAACCGAGCTTGCTAAAGCTAAAAGAATCAATCTCTCGAAATTTATGGAATACAAGTTGAGAGAAGAGCTTTTTCAAGAAACAAATTCATGCGGGGGGAGGGATTTGAACCCTCGGACCCCTACGGGACCAGACCCTCAATCTGGCGCCTTTTCCTGACTCGGCAACCCCCGCGAGACTAGTTTATTTTGAGGGCACTTGTTTATCAAATTTGTGGTGTTGGTTAGCTTGAACCGAAATTTTTAACATTTATTTTTAAAAAATAAGAGTTTATGAAGTTGTTAGTTTGTCCAGTTTGTAAGTCAACGGAGATTGAGTTCGATGCTGGAGGTTATACTGGAAAGTATTTTTGCAAAAATTGTGGATACGTTGGATCTTTTGTCATAGAAATGACTGAAGAGGAATACAAAGAACTTACCAAACAATAAATGAGAAACATCTCAAAAATTATATATACTACTTCAACGTTCCAAAAGCATGGAAAATGCCATTAAGTCTGTTAGAGATGGCAAACCAGTCATTATTTATGATGAAAAAAAAGCTGTTGTCTGTATTCCTGCTGAAATTGTTTCTGGAAAGAATATAACGTTTATAATGCGAAATTGCGATGAGCTAAGGTTAGCTTTGCCTTGGAAAAAGATTGCAAGATTAGGATTAAACAGGTTTAAATTTTACAATGGAAATTTAATACCAATTGATTTTAAGCTAAATGGCCTTTCTGCTGATGAAAAGGCAAGGTTTATTAGAAATCTTGTTTTTGAGAGAATTGAAATTGATAAAATTCAATATCCTGGAAGAATATTTGTTGAGGAAGCTAAAGAAGGTGGTGTTTTAGAGCGCCCGTCTTTTGGTGAGGCTTGCTTGGATATTTCAAAGATGGCTGGTTTTGAGGCTGCTGGTGTTTATTCTACGCTAATAACATCAGAAGGTGAGGTTGCAGATGCGAGCTATGCTATAAAATTCGCTAAGGAAAATGGCTTAGAATGCTTTAGCATAAACGAACTGATAATGCATAGGCTTAAATATGAAAAACTCGTTAAAAGGGTTGTAGAGGCCACACTTCCAACTAAATTCTACGGTGTTTTTAGAGCATTGGGCTATGAAACTCCAATTGGTGAAATAATAACACTTGTTAAAGGAAAAGTAGACGAAGGTTACGTTTTAGTGAGAATTCACTCTGAATGCTTGACTGGAGACGTATTTCACTCTTTAAGATGCGATTGTGGGGATCAGCTTGAAAAAGCTTTAAAGAAGATAGACAAAGAGGGGAAGGGGGTTACCATCTACATGAGAGGTCATGAAGGTAGGGGCATTGGGTTAATAAATAAGTTAATAGCCTACAAATTGCAGGAGGAAGGTAAAGATACTGTTGAAGCAAATATTGAACTCGGTTTTCCACCAGATTTAAGGAGCTATGGAATTGCAGCTCAGATTTTAATGGATTTGGGTGTCAAAAAGATAAGACTAATGACAAACAATCCATTAAAAATTAAAGAGCTTGAAAAGTACGGGTTCGACGTCAAAAGAGAATCTATTGAAGTTGAGCCGAGTAAGGAAAATTTAAGATATTTAAAGACTAAAAAGGAAAAGATGGGTCACTTAATATGCATAAATGATTAGAATTGAAAAACACTTCCTGCAGCACAAAATTTTGAATTCTTAAGCTTCAAAATTTCCTGCTTTTTAGATGTGCAATGACATGGAATTAGTTTGTACTTTGATATTTTCTCTATTTCACTAAAATCGTGAAATCCGCCTATTATTGCATAAATCTTTCCAAATTCTTTTGCCTTTTCAACTATTCTATCCAATCCAGGATGGGCACAGCCCGTAATAACAATTAACCCTCTTTTAGATTCCAAAATTGCAGATTGCTCCCCATTCAAGTCACCTGTTGTATAAAATCCATCTGCAATCTTTGTTGCATCTTTAACTTCTACAATTTTTGCCTTTCTTGTAATTTCTCTCTTTAAATTCTGTGAGAAAGAGCTTGGAATTACAACGTATTCAGCTTTATCAATAACATGATTTAACCCACCTATGTGGTCCCAGTGTTGATGGGATAGCATTATGTAATCAAATCTTTCTACATCAATTTTTTTTAGATTGTGAAGCAGTACATTTCCGTCCCATCCTGTGTCGAACAGTATTTTTACGTTCGATTCAATGTAGCAAGAGAACCCCCATCCAGATTTAAAGCCTTCTAAAGCTTCATTATCATAAACTATTGTTACTTTCATGCTCTCAATGAGTTGTCAAAACAGTTAAAGTTTACTTAAAGTAAATGCATGCATGGTATCGCATATTGGCGATCATGTTGAAAGAGTTGTAAAATTAGCCATCTTTATAGCCGAAAAAGAAAATGCAAATGTTGAGATAGTAAAAAAAGCTGCAGAACTGCATGATATTGCTAGAGGTATGCCAAATCATGCAATAGTTGGAGCACGAATTGCTGAAAAAATTTTGAAGGAGCAAGGTTATGATGAAGAGTTTATTAAAGCTGTAAAGCATTGCATAGAATCTCATTCTTTTTCATCTCCCATCCAGCCTAAAACTTTGGAGGCTAAAATTTTAAGTGATGCTGACAAAATAGACGCCATCGGAGCGGTAGGCATAGCAAGAGCATTTCTATTTAGTGGTGAAAATAGTAGAAATATTGAAGAAACCTTAAATCATTTTGAAGAGAAGTTGCTAAAACTAAAGGATAATTTGTATACAAAAACAGCTAAGCTAATTGCAGAAGGCAGACATAAGTTTTTGTTGGAATTCTACAATAGGCTTAAGATGGAATTAAAGCTTGAGGATCTAAGTTTAATTTAAGATTTGCTCAACTTTTTAAACCGTCTTAATAAATGAATTTGATGGATAAGAAAGTTGTTGCATTTAGCTTATCTTTACTGCCAATGATGATATCATCGGGAATGTTCTATTCAGTTTTATCTCTTTACATTTCTGAAGAGTTAAAAGCCAATAAGATGCAAATTGGGATGTTATTTACAATCGGAGCGCTAACAGGAGTTTTAACCTCTATATTGCTCGGAAAAGCTGCAGACAAGTTTGGTAAAAAGCCATTGGTAATTTTATCGCAAGTTTTGTTTGCAATTGTTATGCTTTCATATTCTTTAATAAACTACTACATCTATGCTTTGCCAATTCACGTTGTAGAAGGTTTTGCATGGGCTATGCTTGGCAGCTCCGCACCAGCGTTGATTGCAGACATTGCCAAAAAGGGGCATAGGGGAGAAGCGATGGGAATATACAACACAGTTTGGAATCTTGGTTGGGTTATAGGGCCATTTCTTGGAGGTAGCTTAGCAGAGTTTTTTGGATTTAGAACGATGCTTTTAGCTTCATTTCTAATGATAACATTCGGAATTGTTCTTAGCAGTTACGTTTTGAGTAATGAATAAACTATATCTTTGATCTTACCAACATTTTTTGTGGATGAACTGACAAGGGCATTCTTAATTAAAAAATTTGGAGAATACTATAAAAATGAAAAACTTGAAATGCCAGTAGAATTCGACAAGAGGGAGTGGGCATTCGTTTTATTGGAAAATCTACCATCCTTTGTTATGAGGAGACATATTTCCTTTGGATCTTTTCAAGATTTTCAAGCTTTCGTTACAAGTAAAGTTCCTGCACACATTTATTATTCCTCAGCCTACTATCTAAAGCCAGAAATAGAAAAAATGGAGGATAAAGGTTGGATTAAAGCAGACTTGATATTCGATGTTGATGCGGATCATATACCATTAAAATCGAAGTCTTACAAAGCTGCCTTAAATAGAGCTAAGAAGGAAATTTTTAAGCTTTATAACGTTTTAATAACTGAATTTGGTATAGATGAAAAAAAGATTAAGATATTCTTTTCTGGAAGTAGGGGCTATCACATTCACGTTTACGAAGAAGACTTTCAACTGCTTAGCAGTGGTGAAAGAAGGGAAATAGTTGATTACCTAACAATAAACACTGAAAGGATTTTAAATGGAAGGGGATTTTACGATAGCCTTAGAGCTCAGCAAGTATCAAAACTTTTAACAAAATATTTAAAATATTTAATTAAAAAAGAAAAATTAATCGATATGCTTAAAGCCTACAGAATTAGAGACGTTGAAAGAGTTTATACCATTTTATCTTCATCAGAAAACCTTAAAAGAATTGAAAATGGAGATTTAAGCTTCCTACCAAAATATAAGGGATTGAGAATGCTGATAAATGATTTGACTGATAAAATTTTGAACAATCTTAGGATTTACATTGACGCCCCAGTCACAGCTGATGTAAAAAGGCTAATAAGGATGCCAAGTTCGCTGCACGGCAAAACTGGATTGAAAGTTGTTGAAATAAAAATAGACGAACTTGATTCTTTTAATCCATTTTGCAATGCTGTAGTTTTTGGAGATGAGAAAGTAAAGGTTAGAATTTTAAAGAGGGCAAGCTTTGAAATAATGGGCGAAAAATATTCTGTAAGAGCTGGAGAAAAATTAGCTTTGCCTGAGTATGCAGCAATCTTGCTTATGTGTAGAGGCATGGCTTTGTATGGCCATTAGGGAAATTAATATTTGCATGATGCCAAAACTTTAAAACATGAGATTTGTTGCCATAGCCGACACTCACGACAACGTTTTCGCAATTAGAGATTTGTTAGGTGAATTGAAAAAGGAGAAATTCGAGTTTTTAGTTCATGCTGGGGATGTAATTTCGCCATTTGCATTGAGGGAGTTTGAA
>JAGGXN010000074.1 GCA_021163065.1 Archaeoglobaceae archaeon
ATGAGCTTGCAAGACAAGCAAAAGCATTAATTCCAAATTATCAAGAACAAGTTAAACTCCTTTCAAGTGTGGATGAGTGGGTTCAATTTATAAATACTCATTTCATGGGTTATTTAGTTTTATCTCAAAAAATTGGTCGAACTTGGGATGCCATTGTTGCTACATTTGGAAGTTATTTTAGTTTATTACAAAGGTTTGGATTAAGACCATTATTTGAAACTCTAAAAAATATCATTCTGGATATGGCAAATTATTTAAGAGAACATCTCGTGCCCTTGAGTGAAAATTTTGCTTTAATTTGGCGTGAAATTTCTCCTGCAATTCGTTTGGTTGCTGATATATTTGGAATAATATTTAAGACCATTTCAGCTATGTCCCCTGTGATTGCTGCGATTTCCTATGTTATTGGCACTTTAGCAGCCTTATTTAGAGCACCACTTAAATTATTTTCTTTAATATTAGATAAAATTATAGATTATGAAGGAGAATTGATTGAGGTAGAAAAACAGCAAAAACGAACATTCTCAATCACAGAGGATGAAAGAAAATTATTGGAACTTCGGAAGAAAGAAGAAAAAATTGATTTAGCTAAACCTTTAAAATTAGCTGAAGAAGCAGAGTTTGAACTTTTAGCAGCGGCAAAAAGTGCGACTTATGCAAGACTTGAATTGAAACGACGTGAAATTAAGGAAGGAATAGAAGCCATAAAAAATAAAATCAAAGCACATTTAGAAGAGAGACAATTGGAATTAAAATTGGCACAGGAAGGAAAGAAAGAGGCAGAAAGAGAAAAACAACGCAGAAAAGCAGAGTATCAAGAATTTGTTAAACTTCGTTCAGAATATAGCCGATTACAACAACAATTATTAAGGGCTACTTTTGGTGGCCCTAGATGGGTTGAAGTTCGCTCTCAAATCAGCCAAGTTGAGCAAAAATTACGCAAACTTTCAGAAAGTGCAGACCAATACGATAAGGCTCAAGAAGAATATACAAAACATTCGGAAAAAGCTAAGCAGGCCGAGCAAGACATGATAAAGCTTAGAGGGAAATTAGCGATATTAAATAAATATCTTGCACTTGTTACGAAACAATTAAGAGAAGAGGATGAGCGTTTAAGAAAAGAAAAAGAAGAAGGAACTAAAGAAGAAATAAGCAACATTCAAAAAATTCGTGATGCTTATGATGTCTTATTGATGGATTATAAAAAATATGCAAGCCAGAACAAAGAAATTTCTCAAGAAATAGCTACTGAAAGATTAAGAATTGAAGCTAAACTTACAGGCAGTTTAGAAACTGAATACAAATATCGTATGAAGCAAGTAGAAGAATGGGAAACTCAGCAACTGAACCGAGTTTTATCTATCAGAAACGCAATGCTGAAAAAGATTGAAGCAATGGCAAGAAGAATTAGAGAAGAAGCAGCGAAAGAAGGCAGAACATCACCTGACCAATTGACACAAGAAGAATTAAAAATGCTTGTTAATTTAATTAAAAAACGAGTTCAAGTGGAAAAAGATGCCGAAGATGCAATAACTGCAATAAGAAAAGCAGGAGCAGAAAAACAGAAAGAGATTTTTTTAGATTTATATGAATATGCAATAAATTTTGGTCAAATTTTAGAAGATTCAGTTGCCAATGCTTTTAAAGGAATTATGCTAGGAACCCGTAAACTTTCAGATGTTTTTAAGGCTATGCGAGATTCAGTAGTAGGTGATTTTGCTCAAATGTTTGCACGTATGATTAGAAATAAATTAGATTTTGATACGATTTGGTTTACAAATACGAAAGACATGGAAAAACAATTTTCTCAATCCACTATAAATATTCGGAAAATTTGGTCTTCTGCTATAAATTGGCTTAAGGGCTCAACGGGTAAATTGCTCGGAACATTGGGCACTGCTGCTTATAGTGTTGCTGGGATGGTAAGAGGTGAGCCTTGGAGGGCTGTTGGTGGTGCTGGTGCGACAGTAGCAATGCTTACAGGCCATCCTGCAATTGCCGTTGCTACTATTGCCACAGCAGAGATTGCAAGAGCGGTTTTTAAGGGTAGAGTTGAATGGGTAGGTGTTGGTGCTGGTGCAGCAGGAATACCAGTAACCCAAATTGGGTTGAGAAAAGGAATGGGATTTTGGGAGCAACAAGTATTGGCTGGGGTAGGTGGTGCTGCTGGTGGAGTTGCAGCTTTAGCGCTTGGTTTGGGTATGATGGGTGGTGGCATACTTGGTGCTGGCATTGGTGGTTTAGTTACTTTGTTTACCTCAGTATTTAACCGCAAATGGCCAACTATTCGTGGGACAGCAGAATTATCACTGAAAGGAGTAAGTGATAGTCTAGATTATGTGGAGTGGTATATGGAACATATTAAAGAAACATTGGGAGAGCACACTGAAATTTATGCAACATATAAAACTGAATTTGCTAGAATAAGTATAGTTGAAAAGAGAGATGTAAAAGGAAGTATGGATGAGCTTGCTAAAGCTTTTGGTGGATTTATTAGTGATTTAGTTGATTTTTATAAAAATGTTTTGCCTGAAACTATGAAGTTTG
>JAGGXN010000050.1 GCA_021163065.1 Archaeoglobaceae archaeon
ACTGCCGGAGCTGAAGCAAAAGATTACTACGATGTGATTAAATTTGTCGCCAAGGATGAGGTTGTTGATTCTCTAATTGTAATCTTTGTTCAAGCAGTTAGCATTCAGGAAACTGAAGAAGTGGTTAAGAACGTCCTAAATGCAGCTAAATACGCAAACAAACTTGGAAAACCAGTTATTTTCATTTACGTTGGGGCTGATTCAAAAGAAGGAATAATATCAGATGGAGAAGTGACGATACCTGTATACAGATACCCCCACAACGCAGCAAAAGTTCTAAGCAAGAGTGTCGAGTATTCAATATGGAAAAAGAAGCCGAAAGAGCCGATACCAACTTTTGATGATATTGATAAAGATAAAGCAGCAGCAATCATAGCAAATTCTTTGGGCAAGGAATGGATGATGATGAACGATGCTTTTGAACTTTTAAAGTGCTACGGCATTTCTATGCCTGAATACGTGTATGCTTCAATAGATGAGCTTGACAAATTAAACATACCATTTGACAAGGTTGCTGTCAAAGCTGTTGGGGATATCGTGCACAAAACGGATGTTGGTGCAGTTAAAACAAATTTAAACGCTAAGGAAGCTGTTGAAGTTGCTAAAGAAATGGCTGAAAGATTGAAAAACCACAACATAAGGGGTTTTATTTTCCAAAAGATGGTTGATGGTGTTGAGATGTTCATAGGAGTTGCAGAAGATCCAAGCTTTGGACCGTTAATAACTTGTGGAGCTGGAGGGATATTTGTAGAATTATTTAAAGACGTTTCTGTCAGAGTTACACCAATAACGAGATCTGAAGCGTATGAGATGGTTACAAGCCTTAAGTCGTTTCCAATGCTTACAGGATATAGAGGGCAAAAGAAAACAAATGTTGATGCTTTTGTTGAAGCGATTTTAAGAATAAACGCCCTCATAGAAGATTTCCCAGAAATAGTTGAATTAGATTGTAACCCAGTAATTGTTCACGAGTCAGCTGATGCAGTTGATGTTAGAATTAGATTACGAACATAAAAACCCCAAAACTTATAAATATTTTTACCTCTTACCACCTTTTGGTGGTAAATTATGGTAATCGAACTGTTAAATTATGAAGTGACACTCAAAGATCTTGAAGAAATAAAGAAAAAGTTTAGGATCGAAATTCTCAATGATTCAATACTCATATTTCTTTAAATACCAAAAAGTTTAAATAACAATACCATACATTGTACTATAATGGCATTTGATGTAGAGTATTTCAAGAAATCATTGGAAATGTGGGAAGGTGTTGTCAAAGCGCAACAAGAATTGATGAAAAAATTCACGGAGATGCAAAGCTCCTTTTTAGAATTTAGCAAGTTTACACCGTTTAGCAATAACATAGCTGTGTTTAGAGCTAAAATTCAGAGTGGTGGGAGAATTTCAATACCTGAAGCTGATAGAACAGCTTTGAATTTGAAAGAAGGAGATGTCGTGAAGGTTATTGTAATTAAAGAATAAGGAGGTGATAAAAATGGAGTTATTTGAAGGGCTTAAGCCGCTGTACAAAATGGGATTTGAAGTTATGAGAACAAGTGTGGATTTGATGAAAAAGGCCAGCGAAAGTTATGTAACAGCAACTGATGCAATGTTAAAGCAACTTACACCTGGCGAGACCTATGAAAACATAAAGAAAGCTTTAGACACATATATTCAAACCCAAAACAAGATATTTGATAACTTCCAGAAGTTACTAAATGAAATGGAGAAACAGCAGGAAGAGATGTTTAAAAAACTGAGCGGTTTGGTTGAAGAAAAGAAGAAGTAACAAAAAACCTTTAAATTTTTATTCTTTTCTATTTTTGGTGATAGTTGTGGATGAATTGATAAAGCTTTATTTTAAATTGCCGAAAGAATCCTTTGAGTTAATACTAAGAAATGCTATCATTAGGGAAAAGCTTTTTAAAGCATGGAAGTCTTTTTTAGATTCTGACTTTGATGATGTTGAAAGAATAACGAACAAGATATTTGACGATGTTTTTGGAGTTTTCCTTAGACAATTTGAATTTTTTGATATTAGAGAGCAAAATCCATTTAATGAATTGATAAAAAGCTACGTAGATTTTACAAATTCAATGATAAAATTCTGGAGCTCTTTCTTTGAAGTTGAAGAGAGAAATTTACTCAAAGATTTTCTTGATTACTGGGCTAAAATGAACGAAAAGTTTGGAAAGGTTTTAGAATACACTAGCATGAAAAATGAAATCTTCCAAAAACTACCATTAATATCCAAAGATGCTGTAGTTGCAATTTCAAAAGCTATTGAGAGTTACGAAAAATTTGAAAATTTAAGAAATGAATACGAGAAAATAATACTCAATGCATGGAAAGAATCTAATAAAAAGTTTGTTGAAGAATTAAAAACTAAGGATCCAGAAAAACTTAGTTTTACAGATTTCATAAACATCTGGATTAAAGAATTATCATCAAATTTTGATAAGATAGTTAAGGATGAAACGTTTGTAAAAGTTCAGTCAGAAATGTTACACAGCCTAATGGACTTTCTAAAGTACACCAGAATTTTTAACGAATCATTGGTAACTCCAACAAATCCATTTGCTTTGAAAAGTGAGATGGACGAAGCATATAAGAGAATACACGATCTAAAAAGAGAAGTGAATGAATTAAAAAAGAAAGTCAAAAAGCTTGAGCAAAAAGTTGAAGAATTTGGAAAATAATAGTTTAAGGTGATGAAGTTCCTTAATAATGTTAAGAATATTTTGAAAATAGATGCCAAAGTTGGATGCTCATCTTACGATGTTGTTCATGAAGACTGGCTTTTTAAATTACTGCATTTTAAAGGCAAAAAAAAGACTTTGAGATATCCTGTATTGGTCATCTACGCTTACATAAATCGTCCTTACGTAATGGATCTGTATGATGAAGTTAGTATAATTAGAAAAGAACTAAATGCAAATCTTGATGTTTGGATGATCGACTGGGGGTACCCAAAGCAGGCAGACAAATTCATAAAAATTGAGGATTACATTGATTACATCGATTTCTGCGTTGAATACATAAAAGAAGCTAGAGGAGTTGAAAAAGTTACATTGCACGGCTATTGCTTGGGCGGAGATCTTGCAATAGTATACTCTGCCTTATACCCTGATAATGTAAAAAATCTCGTTATACAAGCATTGCCAATTGACTTCCGCACAGACAATGCATTGGCAGTTTGGGCAAGGAACATTAAGCCGGAAAAGATAACCGATGCAATTGGAAACGTTTCTGGAGATATATTAAATTTTGCCTTCTTAATCGTCGATCCAATCAGATTAATTTTATCAAAATACCAAGGTTTGCTCGAAAACATGGACAACGAAAAGTTCATTGAAAATTTTCTTAGAATGGACAAGTGGATATTCGATTCCCCATCAATACCAGCAGAGACATTTAAGGAATACATAAAAGAGTGGTACCATGAAAATAAGTTAATAAGAAACGAGTATTTTGTTAAAGGAAAAAAGGTTGATCTCAAAAAAATAAACATGCCAGTTTTAGTCTTAGTTGCTGAAAAAGACCACATATCGCCTCCAGAATCGGTAAAACCTTTTTTTGACAAAATTTCAAGCAAAGATAAGCTTTTATTATCTGTAAAGAAGGGTCATATAGGCTTATCGACAAGTAGGGCAGCAAAAGAGATGTGGGACAAAGCTATAGAATGGATTGCAAAAAGGTCGAAATGAATGCTCACGAATACTATAGATGGGCCAAATTCAATTGGTGGAATTACAAGCTCTTCGCAATACAATTAGCAAAATTTAAGAAAGCAAGAAAAATTTTAGATGTTGGATGCGGCAATGGACTATTGTTGGATGAATTAAGAATCTTTTTCCCGAATGCGATAGTTGTTGGCTTAGATTCGTCAAAGGATATGCTGATTGTAAAAAAGCAAACAAACGTTATCTTAGGAAAGGCTGAATGCTTGCCATTTAAGAACGATTTTTTTGACATCGTTACATGCATGTACTCCCTACATGAATTTGATTTATCAGCTATTGATGAAATTCGTAGAGTTTTAAAAACTGGGGGATTGCTTGCTGTCAAGGAGATAAATTGCAGTGCTCCAAAATGGGCTTTAATGCATTTAAAAATTCTTCTAAGGATGTTTTTTGATGAAAAAACCGTTAAAAAGCACATGGATTTGTATCAGACTTTTCATTCTCCCGAGAAGTTAATAAGATTTTTAGAAAAAAGTGGTTTTGAAGTGTTGAAAGTTAACAAAAGCATTCTTGATTTCTCAGTTTTTTGTAGAAAGTGTTGAGAGTCATTAAGTTTAAAAACAATTGATAAAACAACGGGCTAATGTTGCTTAAGATAACTTTTTTAGGTACTTCAGGCACAATACCGAGTGTTGAAAGAAATCCTTCAGCAATTCTAATTCAATTTGAGGGAGAAAGAATCCTCTTTGACTGCGGAGAAGGAACACAGAGGCAGATGATGATAGCGAAAGTAGGTTTTAGGAATTTAAACAACATCTTCATTACGCACATGCATACAGACCATTTCATCGGATGCTTTGGGCTTATTGAAACGATGTCTCTGAATGAAAGGAGGGAAAAGCTTACATTTTACACACCAAATGCAACATTTCTTGAAAAGCTGTTTAAAACCTTTGGATATCAATATCTCAATTTTCCAATTGAAGTTGTGGAATTAAAAGATGGAGATGTTGTGAAATTTAAAAATTTTAAGATTTTGGCATTTAAAACTGATCATATAATTCCAAGTTTGGGATACGCTTTGATAGAGAATGAAAGGAGGGGAAAATTTAATAGAGAAAGAGCTGAAGAACTTGGAATCCCCCCAGGACCTTTATATGCTAAGCTTGTTAGGGGAGAAAGCATAACAGTAAACGGTAAAACGATAACTCCAGACATGGTTATCGGTAAACCTAGGAAAGGTAGGAAGATCGTTTACACTGG
>JAGGXN010000049.1 GCA_021163065.1 Archaeoglobaceae archaeon
AAAGAGTTAATCAAGAAAAGGAGCATTAGCGGGGAAGAAGGAAAGGTAGGAGAAGACAGCATAGCCAACTTAATTTGGGAATACGCTAACGAAATTGGCGTTAATACTTTTTTTCATGATGTAGATAATTCACACAATATAGTTTGTGAAATGGGTGAAGGAGATAAGGTCATTGTCTTTTCAGCCCATATGGATACAGTTTCTGCTGGAAACACACAGATGTGGTTTGCTAACCCTTTTGAAGCTAAAGATGGAAAGGTCAGATACCTTGGCAATTCGATGGTAGAAGTTGAGATAGAGGGCAAAAAAATAAGAAAGGAAATCAGGGGACAGATGGATAGAATCTGGCAGATAAGAGCTGAGAAGGAAAGGGAAATTATTTACGGTAGGGGGAGCTACGACAATAAAGCTTCTATAGCGATTTTACTTCTACTTTTAGATGCGGTAAAAGATGCCGACATCGATGGAAAACTCTATGCAGTTTTTACTGTGCGCGAGGAGGTAGATGCTGCCGGAATAAAGAAATTTATAAAAGAATTTAAGGGTGACATTGATAAATACAGGGAGAAGTACGCCGTCGTTCTAGAAGGTTCGTATTCATTCACTCCGGTAATAGCCCATAGAGGAGTTGGATGGATTTTCATCAGAACTTTTGGGAAGAGATGTCATGCATCTACACCACATTTAGGCAAAAATGCTATTTCAGAAATGTGCAAAATTCTGAATTATTTGGAGATGCATAAAGAAGAATTTTGTAATGAACTTTATAAGCACTCCAACGATTCATTGTTGGGCAAACCGATTTTTAACGTAACATCAATTGTCGGAGGAGGAATTAAGAAAGTTGATGGTAGCCAGATAGAGAGAACAGATATGAATGTAATTCCAGACTTTTGTGAATGTTCAATCGATATAAGGTTTGGAAGGAGTTTAAACGCTGAAACAATCAAGGGCTTTTTTTCTGAAAAACTGAATAGAATTTCAGAAGAATTCGAGATCATAGTGGATGAAGAAACCTTCTATCCGGCATCGGGAATCGGTAGCACCATAGAGGATGCAATGAGAGATGAACTTGTGAGGGGTGCTATGGACTGCAGTGGAATTAGACACGTCGAAATAGCCCCTGGAGCAACTGAAGGGGCTTTCCTGCATGTAGCTGGATTCAAAACACTCGTAGAATTTGGTCCAGGAGGAGCGTTCTCCCATGATGTGCATGAGTATGTGGAAAAGGATGAAATTGTAAAAGGAGGGAAAATTTTAGTCTGTTTGTTGGATGAGATTGGTTTCTGATGAAATGTTTTAGTTAACTTTACTTAATATTTAAATAATAATATTTTAAATAATTATTCCATCTCTTTCAATTTCTCATACAACAACGGAACAAACAAACCAACGTCAGTAACAATACCAATAGCTTGAGCAGTTCCTCTATCGATAAGTTTTGTGACCGTTGCAGGGTTTATATCAACGCATATTGTTTTTACAGTAGATGGCAGCAAATTCCCAACTGCAATGCTATGAAGCATCGTTGCCAACATTATGACCATGTTTATGTCTTTCAAAGCTTTTTTCATCTCTTTCTTAGCTTCCATAACGTCTGTTATTACCTCAGGCAAAGGACCATCATCCCTAATCGATCCAGCGAGCACAAATGGAACGTTATTTTTAATGCATTCGTACATTATACCATCCTTGATAATTCCCGTTTCAACCGCTTTTTTGATTCCACCTGCAGCTATAACTTTACTGATTGTGTACAAATGATGTCTGTTGCCGCCAGGCACGGGTTTTCCAGTGTGGATGTCCATACCTAAGGAAGTTCCAAAGATCGATAGCTCGATATCGTGGACAGCTACTGCATTCCCACTCAACAGTAAATCAACGTAGCCGTCTCTAATCATCCCTGCTAAAGCGTCCCTTGCCCCAGTATGGTCAATTGCAGGACCAGCAACTACTGCTATTTTACCACCATTCTTTTTTAAATTTACAATTTCTTTGGCAACGATCTCAATAATCTCCTCAGTTGGTCTTTCAGATGAAACGCTGCCCCCCATAAATTGGAAATGCGTAGACTTTCTCGGTCTTTCAGGAGGCGCAACCCTAACTCCTTTTTCCCCAATAACAATGAGATCGCCTTTTTTAACTTCGCCTATTGAAATGCAAACAGCTTTATCATTTCTTATGGCTATAACTCTGTCCATGCTTATATCTTCTACTTCCATCCAATTTCCCTTGTAATTAATGAATGTTGGATGGTTTGTTGTTACATAAAATCCTTCAGGCAAAACCTTATCCGCTGGAGCTTTTTTTAGCTCGACCTCCTCAACTTCTGGGATTTTAGCCCCAAGCTTGTGCAATTCATGCAAGATCTTGTTTAAATGTCCCTCATCCTTTCCAATAACAAGCAGCCTTGCATAGCTGTAATCTTCTTTTTTCTTCCCAACGTCAAATTCGAGTATCTCAAATTCTCCCTCAAGCTCAAGTATTGTATCTAATACCTTTGTGAATATCATCGAATCTATCAAATGCCCAGTAAACTCCAATTCTTTGGATATCATCCAAACACCCCGAATACTTTTTCAACGTAATTCTTTGATTCAATTATTGCGTCCTTGTCCCTCAACTCAAGAGTTAAGTAGCCTTTATATTTTTTTGGTATTATGCTCAGATCAACTTTTCCTTTTCCTAAGGCTAAATGTTCATCATAAATTCCATTGTTGTCGTGTAAGTGCACGTTTTTAACCCTGTCAAAATTTTTCAAAAACAGGGCATGCCCTTCTTTAACGTAATAGTGACCTATGTCAAAAGTTAGGCTTAAATCCGTGTTGTTTAACAAAAACTCTATTGCTGCCTTCAAGCTTTCATCAATTTCGATTGTGTTTTCCAATGCTAAAATAGAGGGGTTGTTTATCGTTTTTAAAAAGGAATACATCTCAGTCGTTAAAACGCTATAATTATGCTTGGAATAAAGATCTTTTTGAAATACAAATCCTCTTGCAGTTATAAACCCTGGGTTCCAACCTATATGGAAGGTTATTAATTCTGCTTCACATTTCTCAGCAAAAAAGAGCGTTCTTCTCAATTCTTCATAACTTGCTTTCCTAAAAACCTCGCTAATTGAAATAAAATTAGTTGTGGTAGCTGGAGCGTGAATTAAAACGTCTAAATCATAGCTACCTTTAAGCTCTAAAATTTCAGCAAAACTCAAGTTTTCATAGCAATAATACGGATGATCCATCAGGATTTCTACATGGCTAAATTTATTTTTAGACGCAAATTCGAAAGCTTCTTTTGGTTTTTGATCAATGTCGGGCTGAATTCCGAGTTTAATCATTAAATCACCTTAATATCATCGTTCCTATGCCCTTTTTTGTAAACAATTCAAGTAGTATTGCATGTGGAATCGATCCATTAATTATGTGAGCCTTTTCAACACCTCCATCCAATGCTTTTAAAACCGCCTCACCCTTAGGAATCATTCCTCCCTGCAATTTTCCTTTTTTAAGCATGTCTTTCAAATCATTAGCTTTCATTGTTGAAATTAAAGAATTTGGATCGTTTAAATCTTCTAAAATTCCATCAACATCTGTCAACATTATCAACTTTTTAGCCTTCAATGCTGCAGCAATGTCTCCAGCAACTAAATCGGCATTTAAATTGTAAGTATTGCCTTCTAAATCTGTAGCAATCGGGGATACAACAGGAATAAAATCATTATCAAGTAGAATTCTTAGTATATCAGGATTAACAAATTCAGTTTCTCCAACAAATCCCAAATCTATAATTTTTTCCTTTTCCCCCTCTTTCTTTTTTACTTTCTTTTTTCTTGCAATAACTAACAATCCATCTTTGCCACTAATTCCAACCGCCTTACCACCGTTTTTTATGAAAGTTGTAACGATCTTTGAATTTATTTTTCCATCCAAAACCATTTCAACAATTTCCATTGTTTCTTTATCCGTAACCCTCAATCCATTCACAAATCTTGGTTTCAATCCAAGTTTTTCCATTTTCTCCGAAATCTCAGGGCCGCCGCCATGAACGACTACTGGTTTAATGCCAACAAAATAAAGCAGCAAAATGTCCTTAATCGTATCTTCAAGCATGTTTTCTTTGATCATTGCATGCCCACCAATTTTTATAACCATGCATGAGCCATGGAAATCCTTAATGTATGGCAAAGCTTCAATTAGTATGCCAACATCATCCATAAAGTTTGCAAGATGTTGTAAATTATAAAGGTTTTTAAATGCATTGTGTTTTTAATCTGGAACGTCCAACCCAATTGTTTTCCTATATCTCATCCCCGGAAACTTTATTTTTTTAATTGCGTTGTAAGCCTTCATTCTAGCTTTTTCTAACGTTAAATCTTTGCCAACAACAGTCAAAACTCTACCACCTGTAGTTTGATATCCATTTGGTTTTGAAATTCCATTTGCGTAAATTATCGCTTCCTCCATAGCCTTCTCAATTCCTTCAATAGGCTGATTTGTATAGTGATCCGCTGGATAGCCTGGCTTTAAGCCTTCTCTACCCTTCAAAGCACCACTTACAGCACAAACTGCCACACACCAATCGTTGTCGAATTCAATTTCTATGCAGTCAAGCTCACCATTCACAATAGCCATTGACAATTCAAGCATGTCAGTCTTCAATCTTGGAAGCTTAGCCTCAGCCCCGGGATCGCAGTCCCTCACATTTATTTCAAGAACCTTTGGAATTAATTCTCCATCTTCTTCAACAAGCATTATAACTGGATAAAGTACACCCTTAAATTCCCTACCTTCAACTTCTTTAAATTTTTTCACAATAGGTTCAACAACCATTTTCATAATTTTTTCTTCAATTTCATCATTAACAGCTGGATGTGGTGAAACTGCACCCATACCACCAGTATTTGGATTTAGAAGTTTGCCCTCTCTAAACATTTTTTCTACATCCTTTATTGAGTAGAATTTTTTTGTAACACCAATATAGAAATCTCTCAAAGCTGTTATGTCATCAGCATCAAACGCTCTTTTGTAATCCTTTGCATGACCAAATGGCTTTACAGTTTTTCCATCACTTATTGCTGTAAATGCAACTTCTATTCCATACAACCTTTCCTCAATCGTTATTCTATTACCAGCGTCTCCAAACTTTTTCTTCACCATTATCTCGTCAATTGCATTTAAAGCCTCATCCACTGTATCGCAAACGTAAACACCCTTACCGGCAGCCAAGCCATCAGCCTTGACAACTACACCATTACCAAGCGATTTAACATATTCCTTTGCTGCGTTAACATCATCAAAGTTTTTGTATTTCGGTATTGGAACACCTATTTTAGCCATAAAATCGTTTGCCCAGCATTTGCTTGCTTCAAGAATTGTAGCATCTTTCTTTGGACCGACAGCTAAGATTTCCTCCTCTTCAAGTCTATCAACAATTCCCAAGCTTAGTGGCTCTTCTGGGCCAATAAAAACTAAATCAACATTTTCTTTCTTGGCAAACTCTACGATTTCATCAATTGCCCTTATCGATGAAATGAACTTTCCATTCATCCTAGCCTGCTTGCATTTATCAAAAAAATTACTTCCTGCATTTCCAGGAGCTACAAATACTTCCTTAACTTTATTACTCCTTGAAAATGCATGTGCTATAGCATTTCCTCTGCCACCGGCATCAACGACTAAGACTTTCATTGCCGCTATACTGCCAATTCAGTATATCCAATTTTCGAAAATTGTTCAAAATTTTTTAAAACCCGTATCTAAATCGTATAAAGGAGTAAAAATAGCAAACTTTAAATATATTGTAGCATGCTGTTGTAATGGTTATTTAACAACAAATGCGGGGGATAACCATGGAAAAAACAGAGATTCTTGAAAAAATTAAAGAGGCTGAATTGAAGGTTGAAAAAGACGTCAATTCTGCTGAGGAGGAGAAGAAAAATAAAATTATTGAAGCTAAATTAAAAGCTAGAGAGATAATTGAAGATGCCCAGAAGGAAGCTGAAAAAATAAAGGCAGAGATTATTGAAAAAGCGAAGGCAGATATCGAAAAGGAAAAAGAGGAAATTAAGAAAGTTAGGCAAAAAGAAATTGATGCTTTTGAAGAAAAAGGTAAAGGAAATCTGATGAAGGCTGTTGACATGTTGTATAAAGAGTTTGTAGGGATGGTGGAGCATGTTTAAGCCTGTCGAGATGGTTAAAATCTCGGTTGTAGGGCCGAGAGACCAGCTTGAAACAGTATCTGAAACGCTCCACAAAATGAATCTTGTGCATGTTGAAGATCCAGTTGAAGAAGAATACTTTAAAATCGGTGAACCGCTGGAAAAAGCATCAGAAGTTTCTAAAGGATTGGTTCAACTCAGAAGCTTTTTATCATATTTACAACTAAATCCAGAAACCTTTGATCCAAGGAGAAAATATAAAGTAGAGGAGCTAGCAAAGCAAGTTAATGAGAAACTTGAAGAATACAGTAATCAAATTGGTGCAAAAATTGATGAAATAAGGTCTTTGACCGACAAGAGAAGAGTCTTAGAGGAAGAATTGGCAGCAATTAAACCATTGAGGGAATTAGGCATCCCGCCAAAGCTTTTAAAAGGCTATAAAACTATTAAATGCTTTGTAGGCATACTAAAAGCTGATCCAACACACAGACTTAAAGAAATTACAGATGAGTTCGAGATAATAATAAAAGATAGAAAAAAAGAATACATCGCTGCAATAGTTGTAAAAGTTGACTATGCTGACGAATTCTTCAGAATTTTACAGGAATACGGCTATAGGGAGGTACCAGTACCCGATATAGAGGATTACGATGAAAGGATTAAGGAAATAGAAAACGAAATTGAACAAATTGAAGCAAGGAAAAAAGTGCTTGAGGCTGAAATTGAAGAAATAAAAGCTAAAGAAGCTGAACTGATGATGGCTTTGGAGGAATACTTAAGCATAGAGCTTGAGAAATCCGAATTGCCATTAAAAACGTTAGTTTCAAAATATGCGTTCATACTAATGGGCTACGTTCCGGCAAAAGAATATGAAAAGGTTAAAAAGCAAATAGAAAATTCTACAAATGGCAAGGTTGTCGTTGAAAAAGTTGAAGGCGAAGAAGACGTGGAACCTCCAACAATGCTTAAAAATCCTGGTCCAGCAAAGGACTTCGAATTGTTCACAACACTGTTTGCAATTCCTAAATACAAGGAATTTGATCCTACAGCGATTGTTACAATATTTTTCCCTGTATTCTTTGGATTGATGCTTGGTGATATTGGCTATGGATTGTTGATAACAATTTTAGCATTGTATTTAAAAAGAGTTTTTAAGACAGAAGGTTGGCAGAGGTTGCTGAACATAGCACTTTACTCTGGAATACTGGCCATAATATTTGGATTTATCTACGGAGAATTCTTTGGCCCGTACACAGTTCCAGGTTATAAGCCCACTGACGTCCATTTCCTTGGAGGTGTGATGTATAATCTGTACGCATTCAATCATCACCATCCACTGTTTGACAGAGTTGAAGAGATGGGAGTTAAAATTCTACTCTTTGCATCCCTTGTAATAGGTATGTTCAAAATTCTATGGGGCTTTGCAATTGGGTTCAGAAACGTTTATGTTGAACATGGTTTAAAGGCAGCTATTCTTGAAAAAGCATCTTGGTTTATCGGTGTTGCAGGAATGGCTTGTCTAATATTGGGATTCTCATACAACGTCGAGGTATTCTACAAACTTGGAATTGGTCCAAACCCTGGTAATGTTCCACCATTGCCATTGCCCGGCTTAATGCCCGGATGGGAAGCGGGAGTAAATGTATTCTATAAAATTGCAGTGCCGCTAATAATCATATGGTTCATTCTGTTCTTAATGGAAGAGATTCCAAAGATGGGACCAATGGGAATTGTGATGGCTGTAGAAATATTAACTTGGTTTGGGCAAATACTCAGCTATGCTCGATTGCTGGCTATTGGTTTATCATCAGTTTACATAGCATTTGTAATAAACTACGTTGTTCCAAAGCTCATGCACACATTCATACCAATTGAAATTGCAGCAGCAATAGTGGCAGTAATAATAATGATCTTAGCGCACTTGGTTAATCTCCTTCTGGGTATTTTAGATCCAGGGTTGCAAGCATTACGTTTGCACTACGTAGAGTTCTTTACGAAGTTTTTTGAGGGTGGTGGAAGGTTGTATATGCCGTTTGGCAGAAAGAAAAAGTTTATTGAGGAGTAAG
This sequence comes from Archaeoglobaceae archaeon, assembly GCA_021163065.1. Lineage (GTDB taxonomy): Archaea > Halobacteriota > Archaeoglobi > Archaeoglobales > Archaeoglobaceae > B5-G16. The sequence goes on from JAGGXN010000049.1 coordinate 8,221, forward strand.
GAGGTGAATGTATGGCGGAAGCTTTGATTAGTGATGAAGCGTTCATAAAGGGTTGTGCTGCTATAGGAGCAGGCTTGGCTGTAGGTTTGGCTGGTATTGGTGCAGGTGCTGGTGAAAGCGGTATT
>JAGGXN010000174.1 GCA_021163065.1 Archaeoglobaceae archaeon
ACATAGTACTTGAAGAAAGGAGACTAAAGCATCCTGACGAATTGAAGAGAGCGATCAATAAAGTTGCAAAAAATCTTGATTTATCTCAAAATGCATTAAACACCATTAACCGAGTCATCGATGACTTGATAAGTGTTGAAGCTAAGCTTCACAAGGGAAATTTCCATTTACACGAAATTGCATCCCTAGACACGATCTTTGATGTCGTTGGCAGTGTTATGCTCTTGGATAAAAACAACTTTCTTGATGCTTTCATATATTCAACGCCTCCAGCTTTGGGTAATGGTTACATAGAAATGGAACATGGAAAAGTTGCCTGCCCAGCACCAGCAACTCTTGAAATTTTGGCTAAACACAAATTCAAGTATTCTAATTTGCAAGTAAATATGGAACTAACAACACCGACTGGGGCAGCTTTAATTGTTAATTTGGCGAATTCAGTAATTGATTTTTTTCCACCAATTACTCCTTCAAAGATCGGATATGGTGCTGGAACGAGGAAAACTGAAGGTTTGTTAAATGTACTTAGAGTTGTTGAAGGTGAAGAATTTAGGGCTGTGAATGATAAGATAATAATCCTCGAAACGAATGTGGATGATGTTAGCGGTGAGATTGTGGGTTATGCGATAAACAAATTGCTTAAAGAAGGTGCTATAGACGTATTTGTCACACAAGCCATAGGAAAGAAAAATCGTCCGGTAAACATAATTTCAGTCATAGCAGATTACAAAAATTATGAAAGGATGGTCGAGCTTTTAATGGCTGAAACTGGAACAATTGGTGTTAGAATATATGAATTGCCAAGGTTAGTTGCTGAAAGGAAAAAAAAGATAGTTGAAATTGAAATTCGGGGGAAGAAATTTCAAGTAACTATTAAAACATCGAAAGTTGGCAAAAGAGTTATCAACGTAAAACCAGAGTATGAAGACTTAAGGAGGATTGCTGAAAGCTTAAATCTACCTTTGCGAGAGGTTGCAAAAATCGTTGAGGTAAAGTTGAGAAAATTAAGAATGGAATAAGTTAAATATGCTACAACTTTGCATAGACTATGAGAAGTGATGAGGTAAAGAAGGGTATTGAAAGAACAGCCCATAGAGCTCTTTTAAAAGCCTTAGGAATAACTGATGAAGAAATGAATAAGCCATTCATAGGTGTTGCAAACGCTTACAATACAATCGTTCCCGGGCATATGATGCTAGACAAAGTTACGCAGGCTGTTAAAGAGGGGATTTATTCTGCCGGCGGTGTACCATTTGAATTTGGAGTCATCGGCATTTGCGATGGAATCGCTATGGGGCATGAAGGAATGAGATTTGCCTTGCCATCAAGAGAAATCATAGCAGACTCAATTGAGGCGATGGTTGAGGCCCATAAATTTGATGGTTTGGTTGTTGTTGGAGCTTGCGATAAAATAATTCCAGGAATGTTGATGGCAGTTTTAAGACTAAACATTCCAGCCATAGTCGTTACTGGAGGTCCAATGCTTGCTGAAAAGGTAAAAGACCAAGTTGTAACAATAAAAACGGCTTTCGAAGCTGCTGGAATGTACAAGGCTGGAGAGTTAGACGATGCTGGTTTAAAGCTGTACGAAGATTACTGCGCTCCATATTGCGGGAGCTGCCAGGGATTGTATACAGCAAATACCATGCAAATTCTGACTGAAACTCTTGGCTTAAGCATGCCATACTGTTCCACTTCTCCCTGTGGTTCTTCAAGAAAGCTTAGAATTGCTAAAGAAAGTGGAAAGAGAGTTGTTGAATTAGTTAAAAACGATATAAAGCCAAGAGACTTTGTTAATGAGGAGTCTTTCAAAAACGCAATAACAATGGACATGCTTATAGGTGGTTCAACAAACACAGTTTTGCATCTTCCAGCAATAGCGATAGAAATGGGCATAAAGCTCGATTTGGACTTGTTTGATGAAATAAGCAAGAAAACTCCCCACTTAGTTGCAATAGATCCTGCAAGCAGCTATACCATTGCGGATTTAGATGAGAGTGGTGGAGTTCCCATGCTAATTAAGAAAGCTATCGATCTGTTTAGCAATGAAATGACTGTTAGCGGATTCAAACTTCATGAAATCGCTGAAAAGGCATTTGTTCGCGGAAAAGACATAATTAACGATGTGGATAACCCTATACACAAAGAAGGTGGAATAGCGATTTTAAAAGGTAACTTGGCTGAAAGGGGGGCAGTGATAAAAGCTGCCGCTGTTGAAGAAAATATGATGCGATTTGAAGGCACTGCAAAGGTTTACGATTCTGAGCAGGAAGCTTTGAAGGCGATTTTGGATGGTAAAATTGAAGAAGGGGACGTAGTTGTTATAAGGTATATGGGTCCAAAGGGTGCACCAGGAATGCCTGAAATGCTCTTGCCAACAGCAGCCATTGCTGGAATGGGATTGGAAAGGGTTGCTTTGATTACAGATGGTAGATTTAGTGGTGCTACCCATGGACCATGCATAGGACATGTTGCACCAGAGGCAGCAGTTGGAGGGAACATAGCATTAGTTAAGGAGGGAGACATCATTTCCATTGACATTCCTGCAAGAAAAGTTGAGGTAAAGCTTGATGATGAAGAGTTAAAAGAAAGGAGAGAGAAATGGAAGCCCAAGGAAGTAAAGCTGACAGGATATTTGGCAAAGTATGCGAAGCTTGTTAGTGGAGCTGATGAGGGAGCAATATTAACCTAATTTTTTGCAAAAAAAAAACAAGATATGATCATATTCCATTAGCGGATATGTAGTATTCCACCTTTTGTAATTACGGAGATTACCATCTTTGTTTTATAACCTTGCCGAACAAGTATTTACCTAAGTAACGAAAACATCTTTTATCTAAGTTGACTGCTGTAATGCAAATGTATAGACTAATCGTTAAAGGAATTGTTCAAGGCGTTGGATTCAGGCCTTTTGTATATAGATTAGCGAAATCTATGAAATTAAGAGGTTATGTGAAGAATACTGGTGATGGCACGGTTGAGATTTTAATAGACAAAAGGATAGATGAGTTTGTTTCAAGGCTCAAGGATGAGAAACCACCGATATCGAAAATTGACGAAATTAAGATTGAGGAAATAAACGAATTACGCTTTGATGATTTTTACATTAAAGAAAGTGGAGGAAAAAGTAAAGAACTATCATTACCACCACCAGACGTTGCTATATGCAATAACTGCTTAAAAGAACTATTTGACAAAAGTAATAGGAGATACCTCTACCCATTCATTTCGTGCACAGATTGTGGGGCAAGGTTTACAGTTGCCATTAGCTTGCCTTATGATAGAAAGAATACGACGTTCAATCAATTCCCTCTTTGCGAAGATTGCAGTAAAGAATACTGGAACGTTGAGGATCGCCGCTATTATGCACAATCGATTGCATGCCCCAAATGTGGGCCTAAATACGAGTTTTTGAGTAATGGAGAAATTGTGAGAGGTTTAAATGGCATAAAAAAGGCTGCAAAGTTTATTGACAATGGTAAAATCCTGGCAATAAAAGGCATAGGAGGATACCACATAGCTTGCAAGGTTGAAGATGAAGTTGTAACAAGGCTTAGAAAACTGCTGAACAGGCCTCAGCAACCTTTTGCTGTTATGGCAAGAAACATTGATGTTGTTAAAAAAGTGGCAATTGTTAGCAGTTTTGAAGAAAAAGAGCTTCAATCGTATATTAGGCCAATTGTCGTTTTAAAGAAAAAGGAAGAATTTGGGGCTGTTGCTCCAAAACTTAATACAATTGGCGTTATGCTTCCATATACAGCCTTGCACCACATTTTATTTCACTTCATGAAAGCTGATTTTATCGTTATGACTTCTGCAAACCTTCCTGGAGAGCCAATGTACATAGACGATGGAATTTACAATATAAAATTAGACGGGTATCTAAATCATAATTTAAAAATACAAAACAGATGCGATGACTCCGTTGTAAAGTTTGTAGGCAATAGAAGAATGATTATAAGGCGTTCCAGAGGTTTTGTTCCAGAAACTATTGATATTGATTCCGAATGTAATGCAATAGCCCTTGGAGCTGAATTGTACAATTCAATAGGAATTTTAAGGGATAAAAAAGCTGTGATTTCACAATACATAGGCAATACCTCAAACTTTAAAACTTTTAACGAATTTTTTAAAAAGGCTATTGATTTCTTTATAAAATTTGTAAATCTTTCAAAAATCGATTTTGTTGTATGCGACCTCCATCCTTTATACAATACAACAAACTTTGCTGAAAAGCTTTCAAAAAATGCCGATGCTGAATTGTTAAAAGTCCAGCACCACTTTGCCCATGCTTTATCTGTCATGGCTGAAAACAAATTGAAAAAGACTATAGCCATAACTGTTGACGGCGTTGGTTATGGACTAGATGATAAGATTTGGGGTGGAGAAGTCTTATTGATAGACTTTGAGAAAGAAAGATTTGAAAGAATTGGCAGATTAGAATACATAAAACTTTTAGGGGGTGATTTGGCGGTAAAATTTCCATTAAGGACTTTATTTTCAATCGTTTATGGTTATACAGGAGACTACTCATGTTTGAGCAAATATGAAAGATACTTAAATAAAGGGGAAAGCTTTGAGTTGTTTGCCAAGCAATACGACAAAGGAATTTCCATGATCGATGCATCTTCAGCAGGCAGAGTTCTTGATGCAGTAGCAGCCTTAATTGAGATTTGCTTTGAAAGAACTTACGAAGGTGAGCCTGCGATGAAGCTTGAAGCCGTTGCAGAAAATGTAAAATGCATGCAAAGACCGTTAATCAAAGAGAGAATTGAACTAACAAAATACTCGTTTTTGGAAGGTAAAATGAAAAAGGGCGAGTTAAAAGTTTTAGAGATATCACCAATTGTTTGCAATTTGCTGGAAAGATACAATGATGGGGATGGAAAAAACATCATTGCATCTGAAATTCTGAACTACTTAGCAGATGGTTTTTCTTTTATTGCTTTAAAAGCTGCGAAGAAATATAATATGCCAATTGTTTTGAGCGGGGGTGTAGCATACAACTCTATTTTTACTACAAAAGTTGAATCAAACGTTAAAAGTAGTGGAATAGAATTTTACACAAACGAACTGGTTGGTGCTGGAGATAACGGAATAAGCTTGGGACAGTTATATTTCACGAAGTTTTTAAAAAACAAAAAATGTTGAAGACTCAATTTCAAGATTTACAATGCGGGGGGAGGGATTCGAACCCTCGAACCCCTACGGGACTGGACCCTAAATCCAGCGCCTTTGTCCACTCGGCAACCCCCGCTTAATTATATGTACACTGCTGGTAGTTTAAGCTTTTTGTTTAATCAATAGAAGTTTTAAATGTTAGATTAAAAACTTTGAATAATGGAAAGCAAAGCCTTAGCAGTAATATTTGCAATAACTTTGATAGGCGTTATTGGAGTCTCAATTCTAGCTCCAGCATTTCCCAAAATTGCTGTGGAATTAAATTTATCAAAATCTGATGTTGCGCTTTTAGTAACAGCTTTCACATTACCAGGGGTTATTCTCGCTCCAGTCATCGGTATCTTAGCAGACAGATTTGGAAGGAAGAGAATACTAATTCCGTCTTTGTTTTTATTCGGCATTGCAGGAACGCTTTGTGCTTTTGTTGATTTCAAAATGATGCTAATTTTAAGATTCTTGCAAGGCATTGGAGGTGCTGCTTTAACATCTCTCGCAGCAACGTTGATAGGCGATCTCTATCACGGCATTGAAAGGGCAAAGATCTTAGGCTACAACGCCAGCATTTTAAGCATTGGCACGGCAAGTTACCCACTACTTGGCGGAATATTAGCTTTATTTGACTGGAGATATCCATTTTTCACGTTTTTGTTGGCTATACCAATTGGAATTGCAACATTAAGAATTCCGAATGTAGAGATCAAACAAGTTGAATTTGAAAGTTATGCAAAGAAAAGCTTGATTTTATTGAAGAATCCAAAGCTCATTTTAGGCTTTTTTTCTGGCATAGTTGTTTTCATAATTTTTTACGGAGCTTTTATAACCTATTTACCATTTTTGCTAAATTTGAAGTTTAAAGCGAATTCCGCAACCATAGGTGTTATTCAATCTTCAATGTCCGTTGTAACTGCTATAGCAGCATCTAAGATAGATTACTTTTTAAAGAAGTTTGGTGAAGGCAAAACAATAAAACTTGGTTTTTTGTTTTATGCAACATCAATGATTTTAACACCGATAATACCATCAATCTGGCTTTTTTCCTTAATAACAATTTTATTTGGCTTGGGACACGGCACGATTTTACCAGCACTTCAAAATTTAGTCGTTTCCGCTGCACCTACAGAAAACAGAGCTGTTGTTATGGCTGTCTACGGATCAATGGTTAGAATTGGACAAACTGCTGGCCCAATAATTGCCGCATTATTTGCTGCCCATTCAATCAATACAGTCTTTATCTTCTCAGCTTTTATGGCATTTTTTGTAGTTTTGCTCTACCAATTTTTAAAAAGGTGATTCACAATTTATTTATGGATTAATAACTACATTCTCACATGTCAAATCCAGATTTTGCTTTAAAGTTAGCCAGATCGATTGAAAATGAGATCATAAAATCTACCGCCTTAGCAGAATTGGCATGCATCTATCGTGATGATGAAATTTTAAGGGAAGCTTTGAAAATAGCTGAAAAGATGGATTTGCTTCATTATTCTGAAACCTTATCAAAAATATCGGTCGTTATGGCTAAAGCTAAAAGGTTTGATGAAGCTATAGATTTTGCAAATAACATTGTTGAAGAAAGATTTCGCTTAGAGGCTTTGGAGACCATAACTTTCCATCTTTGTGATGCTTGTGAATTCGATAAAGCGTTGGAGATAGCTAAAAAATTAAGATATCGATCCCAAAGAGCGTTGTCAAATCTGGCAATAAAACTTGCAATAGTTAATGAATTTGACAAATCAATAGCTATTGCAAAAAATATTAGAGAAAAAAGCTGGAAGGCAGAGACTCTTGCAAAAATTGGTTTTTTTGATTTAGAAAATCGAGATAAACTTTTTAAAGAATCTTTAAACGTTGCAAACAGCATCGAGGATATTGCTATTAAATCTAGAACACTCTTGAAAATCGCTTTTGAAATGGCCAAAGCTAAATTGGACTTTGAAAGAACTTTAAAAGAAGGCCTAGATTATGAGAAGAACGACATGGATTTGTTAACGACATCATTAAAATTTGCAGAAATTGGAAAGCTGGACAAAGCGTTGGAGATAGTTGATAAAATAAAGAGCAAATCGTTCAAAGCTGAGGCTTTGGCTAAAATAGCCAACATTACAAACAAAGATTTGTTTAAGGATGCTTTAAGCGTTGCAGAGGAGATTAAAGACTTACAAATACTATTTGAAACTCTGTCAAAAATTGCCGTTGAAATGGCAAAGAGTACAAAAAATTATAGGGCTTTAGATGAAGTTGTAGAGAAATTGAATGTACTAGATAGTTTTGAGAAATCAAAGATCTTAACGAACATAATAATTGACATCGTTGAACTAGATACCAAAAGAGCGATTGAGCTATCATCAAGCATTACAGATGAAGTTTATTTGTCTGAGGCTTTGTTTTATATCACTTCCAAGCTTGCAGAGATTAAGGAATTTGACGAAGCTTTAAGCATCACTGACAAAATTGTTGTGAGCTATTGGAAATCAAAAGCATTAGCTAAGATAGCAATTGAACTTGCAAAAATATACCCCAGCAGCTAACACCGCATTTCATCGCATGCATTGCACGCTCCAGCGGCTGACCCTGCTGGGAATACTGAATGTTCCATGTCGGGGTTGCCCTGGGTTCATTGAAAGCAAACACTCCCTCCCCTAGGGACCATGCGACATGGTGTATCCCCAAGCTTGCGGAAGGCTTCATCGTATGCATTGCACACTCCACCCACTCCCCGCTTGGGGCATAGTAATATTGGTTTATGCCTAATTAAACTTATTGTATGCTATTGTTTTTTGTGTGGAAAGAACATTGAAGCAAACCATCTCGCAATAGCAACATCATACTCAGCAACCCTTAAAAACGCTTCAACGATCAATTTCTGCTTAAATTCACCGTCTATGCTATCTAATCTGTCAATAACTTCCTTATACTGCCTTTTACTTGAAACAACAATGCAATTGGCTTTTGCTGCTGCTCTAATTAGTGTAACACCACCAATATCTATGTTTTCAATGCTTTGCTTTTCTTCAAACGGATACAGATCAACTACGACGATTTCTATATCGCCATTGAATATCATCTCGTAAAGCTTGTAGTGTAGCGTTTTAATCCAGTTTGTTTGTCTAATTCCAACGATTTCAGAAATTGCCTTTGCATCTATCCCATTTTCATTCAAAAATTTTGCAGTCCCATCACTTGCTATGATTTCATACCTTTCAGCAAGCTTTTTGGCTAAATCCAAAACACTTGGTTTGTCATAGACTGAAATTAAAGCTTTCATTTTTTGTGGATTTATTAACGATTAGAAATCAACTATACCTCTATCTCCTCGCCAATGTCTAATATTTTGCAGTCAAACCCCTCTTTTTCGAGCAACATCTTTAAACCCCTAGCATTTTCGATTTTTTCCAAACTGTAATGGATAGGTACAATTAATTCTGGCTTCAATCTCTTGAATTCGTTTAAGTAGTCATTATAAAAGTCTGGAAAACAGGCTGTAAAAACAACTCTAACACCTTCAACATCTGGAAACTTCGCAGAATCGCCTGCATGCAAAGCTCCCTTGTAATAACTACAACTTTCTTTGGCTTTCCAGCACCAGCTTTCAAGAACTTTAACATCATCAATTTCCATTCCCGGTTTTGCTTCTATACCTTTCAAATTGAATTCTTCAAGAGTCGCTCTTGGGGCGATCAGCTTTTTAGCGTTCAATCTCTCAAACTTTTCTTTATCGAAATGATCTGAATGCTCATGCGTTACTAAAACAATTTCAACGTTGTCATAAGGCTCTACAATGTAGTTCGGATCTATTAAGATGTGCTTTTCATTTATAATCTCAACGCAGGAATTTCCAAGCCACCTAACTTTCATAATATCACTTAAGGCTTTAAAATAAATAAGATTAACGAGTTAATTTACCAGTTTCGTAAAACCCTTATAACCTCCTCGACAATCCAACTTATGGATAAAATTGCAAAAAAAGATAATTTGAAGCAAAATGTCATCTTATTGGGTCTTGTTAGCTTTCTAAATGATCTAAGCAGTGAAATGATACTCCCCATCCTTCCAAGGTTTATTACACTGCTAGGTGGCAGTAGCTTAGCCATTGGGCTAATTGGAGGGTTAATGGAAAGTATTTCTAGCATTTTAAAGGTTTTTTGCGGTTATTTATCTGATAGAACGGGAAAGAGGAAAATATTTGTGTTCTCTGGCTATTTCACATCTTCAATTTTTAAATTGATGTTAGCTTTTTCAAAAGTCTGGCAGCACGTTTTAGTGTTTATAAGCTTTGAAAGAGTTGGTAAGGGGTTGAGGACTGCTCCAAGAGATGCTATAATAGCCGACTCAGTTGTAGAAATGGAGAGGGGTAAAGGGTTTGGAATACACAGGAGTTTAGATACTTTAGGAGCAATTTTTGGTTCATTGCTTACTGTAATTTTGTTGTGGCTTAGTTTTAAGCTCAACCTAATCATACTGATTGCTGCAATAGCATCTTTCCTTTCTTTAATTCCATTAAACTTTGTAAAAGAAGTGAAGAGCAAGAAGCAAGATGTTTCACTAAACATTGGGTTAAAAATGCTGCCTAAACACCTTAAATTATTCATTTTGGTATCAGCGGTCTTTGCATTGGCAAACTTTAGTTATATGTTCTTCATTCTAAAGGCACAGGAAACTTTTTTGAATAAAATGGGCATGTTTGGAGAGATTATACCCGTTTTACTTTATGTGTTGTTTAACGTTTTCTATGCAGCATTTGCCATTCCATTTGGAATGCTTTCAGATAAGATTGGGAGGGAAAAGGTTATTGTGTTGGGTTATGCATTGTTTTCAATAACAACACTAGGATTTGCATTTTTTGATTCGATGTTTGCATTTGTTATTTTATTTGCTTTGTATGGAATAGTTTTTGCAATAATTGATGGGAATCAAAGGGCTTTTGTCTCAGATTTGGCAACAAAAGAGTTGAGAGCTACTGCCTTAGGCACATACCACACGACAGTGGGATTACTAGCGTTACCATCAAGTCTGATAGCTGGGTTTCTATGGCAAATTTCACCTACAGCAACGTTTGTTTTTGGTAGCATTGTAAGTTTGGTTTCTGTCGTGTTGTTTGCAATTTTTATTAGATATTTCAAGAAAAGTAAGATGAAAATAAAATAAAATTTAAATATATTAAAAGTTAATAAACTTCGAAACGAATGTTGCAGTTCTAACACCAATTATCACAAACAAAGCCACAATCAATGTTTCAACTCCCGCTTTTATGCTAATTTCTTTAATTACCAAGGCGGAAAGCAGATCTGTTAACACAGTAAAGCCTAAGGCTGCCAGCAATCCGTATTTTGTGTAGATTAATACCATAGCAACGACGAATGGTATTGATATCAGACTGCCGAGTATTGCAAGCTTAACTAAATCCACATTTGTTGCGTTTGCTATTATGCTCGTTATTCCAGCCATTCTTGGACAGAGATTAAAAAATGCAAAGGC
>JAGGXN010000093.1 GCA_021163065.1 Archaeoglobaceae archaeon
AAATTCGACAATAAACGTTTTTTGTAAAAGTAAAAGAAATTAAAAGTGGATCTAATTTGTAAACATGAAGCTTAAAATAGCTCTGTCTGTCTTGATTGTATTTGCCATTTTAGGTTGCATAGCTGAATTTCCAAAGCAAAAGGTTACGCCAACCCAGGCAGAATTTCAGTATGGCATTAAATACCCTGCAAAAGTCGTTTACGTCTATGATGGGGATACAATAAAAGTTAAACTTGATAACAAAATCTTAGTTATCAGAATGCTTGGAATAGACACTCCTGAAAAGTATCCAAACAAAAATAAGCCTTATGAATACGATGCAATAACAAATTTGACTTATTTGGCTAAGTGGGGAATAAAAGCAAAGAATTTTACCTACAAAACGCTCTATGGTAAAAAAGTTTACATCGAATTTGATGAGATTGCGGGATTGAAAGGCTACTACGGCAGATATTTGGCTTATATTTACATTGACGGAAAAGATTTCAATGCATTACTTGTTGAAAAAGGATTAGCAAGGGTTTACAAAGAAGGAAAATTTAGGAAGGAAAATTATTACCTCCAGCTTGAAAGAATTGCAAGAGAAAACAAGGTAGGATTGTGGAGAATTGCCGAATAAATGATAAACTTAAAGGCAAGAATAGAACAAGACTAAGGCAGAATATAAACTACTTCTGTAATCATTTAACGTAGTTTTTCTCAATGGTACTAATGACCTGGTAGAATCGTGCTAGGGTGAAAGTTTTATTAGATAGACATCACTATGACCGGATCCATAAGACCACGTCACTCTGGCAATTACGTATCCGCCATCATTTGTCTGCTGAACTGAGCGAGCTTCATCCCACATTGATCCACCAAGTGTTTTCCACCATTCTCTATTGCCATTTTTATCTAACTTTAATACATAAACATCCCAATTATCAGACCAATAAGACAATGTCCGTCCGACAATTATATATCCATCATCACTTGTTTGTTGGGCTGAGATAGCTACATCCCAACTTCCAATAGTTTTCCACCATTTTATATTGCCATTTTTATCCGTTTTTAATAAAAAGACATTCCAATCATCGAATTCGCATTCCCATGTCCTTCCGGCAATTATATATCCGCTATCACTTGTCTGCTTGACTGAAATAGCCTCATCCCAATCTGGCTTATCAAATGTTTTCTGCCATTGAAGATTTCCATTTTTATCTGTTTTTATTAGATAGACATCACTATAAATAGATCCATAAGAGTATGTTTTTCCAGCAATTATGTATCCACCATCATTTGTCTGCTGAACTGAATAAGCTATGTCGCAACTTGGTCCACCAAATGTTTTCTGCCATTCTAAATTACCATCTGAGTCTGTTTTTATTAAATAAACATCCCACTCACCAGACCCATAAGAAAGTGTAGATCCAGCAATTATATAACCCCCATCACTTGTTTGTTGAACAGAGTAGGCTTCATCCCAACTTGATCCGCCAAATGTTTTCTGCCACTCCACAACTGGTTCGGATGCAGACACGCTCATTGGGAGTGTTAAAGCTAAAACAAGGATGGTAAGGTATTTGTCCCCAAAAATTCTTAATAATTTAGATTTCATTCTTCCCCCTCCAGCCTCATGCTCTGCAACCTTAATATAACAATAATTAAACAATACTAAATGTTAAATTTTTTCTAAAACTGACATTGAATTATTAAAGATTCATTGCAAATGTTTTTTGTTTAATCCTGATCTTTACCTCTCCCCATTTAAAGAATTTCTTCCAAGAACTTTACGCTTAATCATTTAAATTCATTCCATTCTACAAAGCCAAACAAGTTGTCAAGAAATCTCGAAAGACCTCAAGAGTTTACTTGTCATTGAAATGGCAGGAGAGGAGGATTGTTGTTTTAGTTGACTGAATTAAAAATTAAAGTTATTTAGTTAGCTAGTATAGGTATACTTTGGCATGTAAATTGCATATTTTCTATAAAGTTTACTTTCAAGCTTTTGTAAAGATTCTAGCACATTCTCGGTCCGTTTTTTGACATTTTCGGAATATTCTGGATCAATATTTACGTTGTAATCGAGTACAGTTTTAATGAATTTAGCCAATTCTATGCGTAACTTGGGATGTTCATCATAAATAACGTAGACAATGGATGGATCTGGTTCTAACTTTTTGATTAGCTTTGAAATGTCATTGTAATCAATTAAATTATCGTCATTGATTTTTTCTTTAATTCTATGAATTAACTTTTCTTGAGATAGTATAAAATTTCTCAGTGCCTCTTGAGCAATGTCACCCCACATCATAGACAATGAAAGGTTAAGATTTCTTATAGATATCCAAACCAAGAATAGTGTGGCTAAAGCAGAAAGTACGGAAGCTATAGAACCTACACTAAGAGTATAATCTAATTTAAAATGTTCTATTGCATCTCTCAAAAAAGATAAAACTCCATAAAATATTGTTGGGAATACAAAGTATAACACGGAAAATACAATAGTGAGTAGTAGTAGAACTACAATTTTCTTCCAATTATCTTTAATAATT
>JAGGXN010000079.1 GCA_021163065.1 Archaeoglobaceae archaeon
ACATTTGAAGTTGGATACATGCTTGATTTAGCTGAAGTTGTGGCAATCGGTGCTTTAAAGAGGCAAGAGAGTAGAGGAGCACACTACAGGTTAGATTATCCAAAGAGGGATGATGAAAACTGGTTAAAGCATACCTTAGCTTATTACACACCTGAAGGGCCAAGATTTGAGTATATCCCAGTAACAATAACGAAGTGGGAGCCTGTTGAAAGGAAATATTAGGTGATAGCATGGATGTTGAATTTAAGATTAAAAGGTTTGATGGTGAAAAATCTTACTGGCAGACGTTCAACATCCCTGTAAAGAAAGGAATGACCGTATTAGAAGGCTTGTATTACATTAAGGAAAATTTAGACGGTAGCTTAGCCTTTAGAGCATCATGCAGAATGGCTATTTGTGGGAGTTGCGCTGTAAAGATAAATGGAAAACCCAGGCTTGCTTGCGAAACCCAAATTCTTGAAATTGGAAACAAGTTGGAAATAGAGCCGCTAGATAACTTTAGAGTGATAAAAGATTTAGTTACGGACTTCGAAGGATTCTTTGCAAAGCATGAATCTGTTAAACCCTACCTGATTAGAAAAGATGACAATTATGAAGAGCCAGTTGAGCTAATTCAATCTCCAAAGGAACTTTACGCCTACTACGATTTCACTCTATGCGTAAAGTGTGGAATTTGCTACTCAGTCTGCCCGGCAGCAGCTACGAGAGATGATTATCTTGGCCCTGCGGCAATAACTGCAGCTTACAGATTCAATGCAGATAGCAGAGATGAAGGAGAAAAAACAAGGTTGGCATTGGTTTGCGGAGATAACGGTGTTTGGAGATGCCACTTTGCTGCTGAATGCAGCGAAGTATGTCCAAAGCAAATTGATCCAGCTAAGGCTGTACAAAAGATGCGATTCAAAGCAGCTATTGAGGCAATAAAAAGCATTTTCAGGTGATTGTTATGTGGCAAAGATGGTTTACTGTTAAGGGAAGAAGTTTATTCAGCATCGCTTTCAGCCTTCACAGATTAACAGGCATTGTATTAACAATCTATCTGTGCATGCATTTGGCTTATCTAACGTCAATAAGAATGGGCAAGGAAGTATTTGAAAGCTTTATTGCAACAACAGTAACACCACAATTCCTCATCTTCGACATACTGCTAATTTTAGCTGGTGTTTATCATGGAGTTAACGGATTGCGATTGATAATTCATGAATTTGGATTGGCTTACGAAAGTAGAAAATCAATTTTGTACATAAGCGTGGCAATAGCTTTGATAGTGTGGCTTATAGCAAGCTATAGAATGTACGTATTCGTTATGGGGGTGTGATGATGGCGAATGAAGTAAACAAAATAAATAAAATGAACAAAGAGGAAATGCACACAAAAAGAGTTTTAGAACCTTTAGCATGGCTATTCCAGCTAATTTCAGGGTTAATTTTAACAGTATTGGTCACATTCCACTTCTACGAAACCCACTTTGTGTCACATGAAGCAATGGAGTACGAATTGGTTGTTTCAAGGCTTTCGTCATTGGGGCACAAGATAATGTACGCTTTGCTGCTATTCTTTGTAGTGTTCCATGCATTCAATGGCGTAAGAGCTATACTACTTGATACAAACTTTGGAGCAAAATATCCGCAAGTTGTTAATTCACTCTGTTTCTTAGCTTTCTTGATTGCTTTTGGATATGGCTCTTTGCTAATTTTAGCCTTTTAAATTTTAAAATTTTTAGTTTTTTAGCTGTAATTAACTTTAAATCAAAATTTGCAAAACTAATGCTCACAAGACAAACAATCGTTTTTGGAAAAGACATTTATTGTTTTAGAGAAGTAAAAAGGTTAAACGAAAGATCTTAGAATGTATTTACCCCTAAAAAATCACTGTTCAAGTTTTAAAAGCGCCGGGGCAGGGATTTGAACCCTGGCGGGCTTTCGCCCAGTGGATCTCGAGTCCACCGCAGTAGCCTGACTCTGCAACCCCGGCTCAAAGAATTTAAAATTTAAGAGATATAAAGTTTTACGCAAAGTTGTTAATTAAAAAAACTTGAACTTTTACATAGTTTTTATAGTTTTAAAAATATGACAATTGGTCCCAAAAACTCCCAAAAAAGATACAATAGTTAAATTTGTCAAATATACACTTATTTTTCTGTTATTTTTAAACTTATACCTTGGCGTTCCGCTTACGATGAGCTGGTTCTTTGGTTACAAAATTGTCGAGACAAAAAGTTGTTGCTGGGGTTTGGCGAACTTCCTTAGCTTTATTTTCTTCGATGAGTTTGCCTACCAGCTCATATCGTTCCTGTGACGTAAGCTTTTTTAATATACAAGCCCATAAGAAATTGTATGAAATTTAACTTTATAAAATTTCGCTTTAACTCCAATTTGAGAGATTATACGAATAAAAAGTGCGTGAAATATACGTTAGGCGACATTGGGCGTCGGGTGCTTTGACTGAAAAGAGGAGGTAACAAAATGCTAATCCTAACGAGTAAAAAGGATTACAAAAACATTGAAACAAAACTTAAAGAGGAAATAAATAGTTATTTAGCATTTATAACCGAGAATAGTCCGTTCTATCGTGACAAGTTTAAAAACATTAAACCAATGATTGACACTTTTTATGAACTTCCCCTTACTTATGATTATGAATTAATGGACGATCCTAAAAGCTTTATTGGATTAGAGAATGGGATAATCCAATTATGTTCTACAGGTGGAACATACGGTAAAAGAAAGCTAATATTTAGAACAAATGAAGATTTAGAAAAAAGTATAGAAACTGCTATAAAAATGTTTAAAGCTTGTGGAATTAGTAGTAATGACAAGATAGCCATACTTCAACCATTTGATCTCTGGAATATTGGTCATATAGCTTTAAGAGCTTTCCAAAAAATTGGCGCATTAAGTTGTCCAATTGGCTTGTCTGGAACAGATGAATTTATTTTATGGCTTTTAAATGAAATGCAATGCAATGTTGTCTATACAACTCCTTCAAAGGCAGTACACTTAGCAGAAATAAGTAAAGAAAAGAAAATATTTTCCAAAATAAATGTAGAAAAAGTATTATGTGCTGGCGAGCCTATTTTGCCTGTTCATAGACAAAAATTAAAAGAGCTATGGAATGCCGATATATACGGAATCTATGGGTCAGAAGAGACGGATGGTATTGGAGCAGAATGTAAAATGCATGATGGATATCATATATTTGATGAGCATTTAATACTTGAACTTCTTGACCCCAAAACCCTAAAACCGGCAGAAAGCAACAAAGGTGTTTTAGTAGTTACGAAATTAGGATACACTGGAACTATTCTGATAAGATATCTTCTTGGCGATCTTGTAGAAGTAGTTACCGAGAAGTGTTCCTGCGATATTTCTTCACCAAAAATAAAGATCTTTGGTCGAATAAAAGAAACTTTATGGTTATATGACGGCTTGAAAGTACCTATTACAAGTATTGAAGATGCAATAAAGTCGGTAGTAGGTTATCTCCCCATTTATCAAGTGATAATAGAGCATGAATCAGGAAAAGACAGACTGACATTTGTTATTAATTCTGAACCCTCGAAAGAACTTGAAAATAAATTTATGGAAGCGATAATATCCTCGACTCAAGAGCTTGAAGAGACTTTTCATCTGGAGAAAAAAATAGAAGTAAATATCGTGCTTTCCAAAGATATGGATAATTTCGTAAAGACAGAGCGGGGTAAAATACCTAAAATTATAGATAGGAGGAATAAAAAATGAATGAAATTACAGTGGATAGAGAATATGTTGAAATATATCCGCTTAATTGGTCAGAGATTAATAATGATTTCGCACAGAGGATCTTTAGAACAAAATCATTTGACCAATTAAAAGAAATAAGTTTTTATATTCACATACCCTTTTGTCCTATAATTTGCCCTTTTTGCACATTTAACAAGATATTGTTCAACGAAAGATTATAT
>JAGGXN010000131.1 GCA_021163065.1 Archaeoglobaceae archaeon
ATGTTGTTGACACGTTTACAATTGTTAGAGAATACGCCCCTAAAGCGTTTCTTTACGCAAACATTGGCTTGCCACAAGTTTTAAAGTATGGTGTCGAGTATGCTGAGAGAGCAATAGAGATGATAGATGCTGATGCAATTGCAATTCATTTGAACTTTCTGCAAGAAGTAATACAGCCGGAGGGTGATGTGAAGGCAAAAGGTTGCTTTAATGCTTTAAAAGAAGTTTGCGATGAGATAAAGATTCCTGTCATAGCAAAAGAAACTGGAGCAGGAATAAGCAGGGATGTGGCAATTAAACTTAAAGAAGCTGGAGTTGATGCGATAGACGTTGGTGGGAAAGGGGGAACAAGTTGGAGCGGGGTTGAAGTTTACAGAGCCAAAGACGTTGTATCAAAAAACGTTGGGATAGACTTCTGGGACTGGGGAATTCCAACTGCTTTTTGCATTGCTGAATGCTTTGATGTTTTGCCAACAATAGCAACTGGAGGTTTGAGGAGTGGTTTGGATTTGGCAAAAGTAATCGCTTTGGGTGCAGAAATTGGAAGTGCAGCATTACCATTTCTAAAAGCTGCTGTTGAGTCAAGTGAGAAAGTAAAGGAGAAAATAGATTATTTCACTAAGGGATTAAAAGTAGCGATGTTTTTGACGGAATGCAAAGAGGTCGAGATGTTAAGGAAAATACCTCTATTCGTAAAGGGAGAGTTTAAAGAATGGTTGAATTTTAGGAAGATTGAAATAGACAAATTTTCAAGGTGTAGGCAATGTTAGATGTAAAGAGTGAGGTGGCTAAGAGGGCTGAAGTAGTCAATGAAGCTATCAGCAATTATTTGCCAATAAAAAGCCCTGAAGGATTGTATAAAGCTACAAGACATTTGATTAATGCCGGTGGTAAAAGATTGAGACCGGTGTTAGTTCTAATTTCTACAGAAGCGTTAGGAAAGGATTGGACAAAAATTTTGCCAGCAGCAGTAGCTATAGAAACGATACACAACTTTACATTAATTCATGATGACATAATGGATAGGGACGAGTATAGGAGAGGAGTTTCTACCGTTCATAAGCTTTTTGGCGAACCAACAGCAATACTGGCTGGAGACACACTTTTTGCTGAGGCTTTTGAAATCTTAACAAAGTGTGAAGTTGAGGCTAAAAACTTAGTTAAGGCTGTAGAGTTGCTATCTAAGGTTTGCGTAAATATTTGCGAAGGGCAATACTTAGATATGAGCTTTGAAGAAGAAAAATTTGTTAATGAGCAAGATTACATTGAGATGGTGAAAAAGAAAACTGCTGTATTAATAGCTGCATCAACATCCCTTCCAGCAATTTTGTTTGGTGAGAGTGAAAAAATTATTAATGCTTTGTGGAATTTTGGGTTGTATTGCGGTATAGGTTTTCAAATTCAGGATGATGTATTGGATTTAGTTGGCAAGGAAAAGATTGGCAAAGACTGGGGAAGCGATATTGTAGAAGGTAAAAAAACCTTGATAGTTATTAACGCATTTGAGAAAGGTGTAGAATTAGAAATTTTTGGAAAAGGAGAGGCAAGTAAAGAAGAGATAGAAAAAGCCGTAAAAAAGCTTGAAGAATGTGGGGCAATAGATTACGCAAAAAATAAAGCTAAGGAGTACGTTGAGAAAGCCAAGAAAGAGTTGGATACTTTGAAAGACTCAAAATCCAAGGAATTGTTAAAGGCGATATCTGATTATTTGATAAGTAGAGACTATTAATTGATTAACTATTTAATTGATTAAATGACTACCATCGCAACTTTTTGCTTTAAAGTTAACCCCCTCTCTGCAAAAAGCATAGCTTAGTCCTAATTCCTCACATTTTTCTTTAACTTTCGATAATAACTTTGTTCTGTAGTTTTTTGGCAAATAAAAATAATTTTGAATTTTCTCTCCATTTTTAATGTACAATTCTCTGTATTTCTTTTCCAGAAATGGAAATGCTGAAATTATTCTTTTAAAAGAATCCCATCTGAGTTTTAGAGTTGATGTTACAACGTGATCAGGTTCGCACTTCTCAATTATCCATAAAGCATTTTCGTTCACAAATGGAATTATTGGATCCAGTCTTAATATTGTTGGAATACCTGCATCTTTCAATTTTTTTATAACTTCAATTCTTATGCTAGGTTCAGGAGCATTCGGCTCTAAGATTTTTGCAATCTTAGTATCGCAGGTTATTGTAATGCTAACAGCCGACTTTAAGTTGCTTAACAAATCAATATCCCTTGTTACATCACCCTTTGTAACGACAAGTAATCTGATGTCGTACTCCTTAAAAATCTCCAAGCATTTTCTTGTAATTCCATACTTTTTCTCAACAATAGGATACGGATCAGAGCTGTTAGACATTGAAATTAAAGCGTTTTTAGGTATCTTCTCCAAATCTTTGACGACTCTTTTAAACAAGTTCTTTTTAATTCTCAAATTCTTAAAATTTGGAATATAAGTCGAGTAGCAGTACAAACAATTGTATTGGCATCCAGTGTATGGATTAAATGAATACTTCTGTGGACAAGTACAAAGCTTTGACTTCCAAGGATCAAAGGGTCTTATCACGTCCATCAAAAATGGTTTTAGTTTTTAGATTAATCTCACTTTTGAATCAGTAAGTTTTTAACCATTGGCAAAGCAATAGCAACATGGTTGAAAGTGTTGAAGAAAATACAAAATTTTGGAATGAAAACGTTGAACCAATTTTAGATGACGTTTTTTGGGGAAAGATAACATTGGAAGAGGGATTAAAGAAGTTGGTTGATCTCGTTAAAGTTGCTCCGTCTTCGAGAGGTTATGAGGTCAATGATGCGAAGAGGCGTTTGATGAGTCACATCAGAATGTTAATGAACCTTGGTATGCTATTCTTTGTCTTACAAAGGTTTGAACTTGATTTTAGTAATCATTACTATGATGCAATGTTCTCTATCGCTGGAATTGAGCTAAATAAAGAGGAGATGACTAAGAGAGTTAAAGAACACATAAAAAAGTTGGAGAGGGTTTTAGAGATTCTTGAGAAATACTGAGCTATGGTTCTATCCCTTTATTGGTAATTAAAAACTCGCAACTCTCTCCTTCAGCCTTCCATCTGTGTTTAATTAAAGTAGCTCTTCTCTTCTTGTTTAACCTTTCAAGCCCAATTACGACTTTTGTTAAATGCTCTAAGCTTGGCCCTCCCAAAGGTTTGTCAACACTATCTTTAACATCTGTGTACATCTGGTTGGTTATTAAAACGGCAACATCGTGTTTTCTTGCTAAACCAAGAAGATAAGTTAATTGGGATGTTAACTCTCTCTTAATTTTTATCTGCTTGGATTCATCTTCCAATTCACTTCTATACAATGAAGTAAAACAATCTACAACAATTAGCTTTACATTATCATTCGAGCAAAGCTTTGATAGTTTTTTAATCGCCACACTTTGCTGTTTGAAATCGTAAATTTCGTAGATAAAAACGTTGTTTAAAAGACTTTCATCAACAAATATCTGCTTGACTCTCTCTCCAGACAAGCCTTCAGTATCAAGGTAAGCAACTTTCCAGTTTTTTGCAGCGTTATAGCTAAACATTAAGCAAATCGACGTCTTTCCAGTTCCACTTGCTCCGTAAATTTGTGTAATCGTCCCAGTCTCTATTCCTCCTCCAAGCAGCGAATCTATGCAATTGCTACCGCTTTTAAGCATCATTTTAGCATTACTAAACAATTTGGAATTTAACTTTTGGCATTTAATTTCGTTTCTTTTGAAAAATACCACAAGCCTTTTTATACCAATACGGCTACATTATACATATGGGTGATAAAATGGAACTCTCGCTCAAAGTAAATCAAGCTTATCCAAGTGATTCTGGCAGAGGCATTGCCAGATTAGATCCAGATGCAATGTTAAAGTTGCAGATATCACCTGGAGATGTTATAGAAATTGAAGGAAAAAGAAAGACAGTTGCAAAGGTTTGGAGAGCACCAAAGAGAGACTGGGGGAAGGGGATAATAAGGGTTGACAGGTTTATTAGAGAGAATGCTGGAGTTGGTGTCGGAGATGTTGTTAAGGTTAGAAAAACAGACTTTCAGTCAGCAAGAGTTGTTATCTTAGCTCCTTTAAAGAAAATGGATTTTAGAGTTTATGGAATGGACATTGGAGAGTATTTGAAGCACCAGCTTTTGAAAAGGCCAATTGTTGAAGGGGATTTAGTCCCACTTGTTGGAGCTCCAGCCTTAGCCGGATTTGGTAGGCATGGCCAGCAAAATCAGGCTTTAGTTTTTGTTGCTATAAAAACTGAGCCAAAGATGCCCGTTATTATTGATGAAACTACAAAAGTGATCTATAGAGACAGACCTGCTAAAGGATTTGAGAGATTTGGAAAAGGTGGGGTAACTTATGAGGACATTGGTGGGTTAAAAGAAGAATTGCAAAAAGTCAGGGAAGTTATTGAACTGCCATTAAAGTATCCTGAATTATTCCAGCGTTTAGGGATTGAACCACCAAAGGGTGTATTGTTGTTTGGCCCACCAGGAACTGGTAAGACTTTGATTGCTAAAGCTGTAGCTAACGAGATTGGAGCATCGTTTTACACGATAAATGGGCCAGAAATCATGAGCAAATTTTATGGCGAGTCAGAACAAAGGTTGAGAGAAATCTTTGAAGAGGCTAAAGAGAACGCACCGGCAATAATATTCATCGATGAAATCGATTCAATAGCTCCAAAGAGAGAAGAGGTTACTGGAGAGGTTGAGAGAAGGG
>JAGGXN010000084.1 GCA_021163065.1 Archaeoglobaceae archaeon
CACCAGAAAAATGATTATGGTTGCCAGTAAAGCGTTCATTCCTATCTCACCACCAGCACGGGCTTTTTCGCATGTCTCACCACATTTTCGGTAGTTGAGCCTATCAGCTTCTCAAGCTTGCAGCTAAGCCTTCCGCATCCGTGAGAACCCATAACTATAAGGCTGACACCTTCGCTTTCCGTAACCTTCAAAATTTCCTCCCAGGGATTGCCAATTGTGACACGTCCCTTGACTGAAAACCCCAAGCCTTCGAGCTCCTTAATGTCCTCTTCCATCTGCTTTCTCGCCTTCTTAATCAGCTTCTCATCCAGCTTTTCGGTTTCCGTGGTAACATCCTTTCCAGCCCACGCAAACGCCTCCTCGTAAGCTTCTACGATCTCCTTCTCCACGACGTGGAGGATCACAACCTCTTTGCTTCCAGCTTCTCTCAACTTCGTCACATATCTCAGAGCCTTCCTCGCGGGCTCCGAAAAGTCCGTAGGATATAAAATCTTTCTAAACACTTAAACCACCTCCTTTTGCTCGGTAAATGCGATAAAAAGCCACCGCCGTAAGCATCTGGAAGGCAAATGCAACGGCTATCGGCAGGTTCTTCATTCCGCATGAATACGTGATGGCAATGTTCTTTGCCCTATCAAAGAGCCTGCTGCTCAGGAAGTAAGCGGAGATGAAGAGGATCGGAAAGATCGCAACCGTCGATGCCAGAAGAGGTGGCAGAAGGTTGAGATTTTTGAGTATTACAGGCATTGATGTGTTGACGGCGATGAACATCAGAAAGACCGCACAGAGAGACGATATCGCGGGGCATAGGGGGAGATACTTCTTTACATCCATCTTTCTCTCCGCAAGCTCCCTCAGCAACATTCCGGCAATGACAGGAAGGAGTATGGTGTAAATCAGGTTAAGGAGCATTGCGAGGGCGTTTATCTTCACGTAGCTTCCCGCGAGCCAGAGCATGATGAGCGGGATGAAGAAGGGAGCAAGAAGCATGGTGCCGGTGTTTATAACCACAGCAAGAGGAACATCGCCATCGAGAAGTCCAGCCCACACAATCGCCATACCAGCGCAGGGAACTGCACCAATCAGGATCAGCCCCACGGCCATTTCTCTTTGTGGAACGGCAAATGCCAAAGCGAAACAGATAAGGGGGGCGAAAACAAAGTTGAGAATCATTCCAACAGAGAAACCCTTGAAATCTTTTAAGGCAAGAGCGAAAGAGCGAAATGTTATTGTAAAACCCATAGAAGCGATCATTACCACAACAAAAAGAACGGAGAACTGCTTTAGAAGCATACCGGGATAGCTTGTGTAAAATCCGACGATGATGCCAACAATGAGTGACGAAATGATTATGTATGAATACTTCTCCCTGACAAAGAGGGCAAAGCGCTGAATCATTCTATCTCCTTCTTCACGAGCTTCACATTCTCATCACTGCACTTCGCCGGGCTGAATGGGCTGAACATCTTTATTTCCAGATCTGCAAGATTTAGATAAGCCTCGTAAATTAAACCGAGATATTCAGCTAGCTTCCTCGCACACTCGTTCTTGCACCCATCAACGACGATGATGTGTTTAAATCCCTCAGCAAGCTTTAGCTGTCTTCTTACTTCATGGACGAGAGCCGGAAATGACAGAGCTACAACTTTCCCACTTCTCACCGCCTCAAGCGTGGCGAGAGTGGCAGCCGCTCCTGTATTGGATGCAACGCTTCCGCACGGCAGGATTGCAAATTCAGCATTTCTTCGCCCTTTCAACGAAATCACCATGCTTTTCCTTCAGCTTTTCTTTTACAGCTTTGAAGACGCCGCACTTCTTTATCACATCCCTGACAATCTCGATGCTTGGAAATTCTATCGCTCCTACCGGACAGAGGTTGCTGCATGTGGTGCATCCAACCAAACAGTTGTACGGCTTCACGACAACGCTCCTTCTGTCTGCAAAATCGTAGGAGTAAACTTCCCTCCCGCATATAGCCACGCACAATCCGCATCCGATGCACTTAGCCGGATCTATTTTAGGATACCAGGCGATCTCCTTCCTCGGCACTCCAAACCACTGGTCGTAACCCTTCATACTACCACTTCAACGTCACCAGAACTCGAAGATACAGCGCTCGCTTTCGGGCTGTCTTTCAACTCTTCTAACGTTCTCCACACCATACGCCCTCGCAAAACCCCTTGCAAAGGGCAAGCAGCACTTTTCACACCATATCGGCATGTAGCGGTGGATCGGGCATCTGCTTGTGGTAACGAGCTTGTCTCCCAGTTCCGATGAGAACTCAAAGTCCACGTAATACTTTGCCTCTCCAAAAAACTTTTGAAATCCGTTTCGCAATCCCTCTAACCCATCTCTCACCTTAACAAGCCTTCCAAAAAATTCTCCCACCTTCTCAGCAACGCTCCCGATCATCTTTTCACAAAAGTTTATTAACTAAAACTATATTTAACATTTTGGTTTAAAAAATAAACACAAAAATTTAAAGGTGTGCTCCTCTTCTAACCACAGTCACAGGCTTCGTTGCTTTTCTTACAACATCTTCAGAAACGGCATTGATGCTAAAGCTACACGCCACTCCTTAAAATTATAGCAAACCAAGATATGTTAAATTTATTTACTTCCACGATCTTTGCTGTTTACAAAAATTTAAATTTCTTTCTCGGTTTTTTTTTAAAAGTCAAATCCGAAATTAGGTTTAGTTTTTAAACTTTAAAAACTAAAGTTCCCCTCGATAGTATTTCGTAGCAGGGCAGCCGAGGCATCTGTTAGTAGTATATCTCTTACAATCTCCACAAAATACACCACAAGGGGCATATTCTCTATCCTTGTTTGAGACAACTTTAATATCTAAGTATCCGTCGTAGTGCATTTCCTGAATTGGGTAAATTTCAAACCTTCTAACACCTTCTTGACTCCTCAACGAGCACTTTTCAAGGCTTACACTTTCCAATGAATGGTAGTCTTCAGCATAAATTAAAGCAAACAAATTGTAACCGCCTGTTGTTACAAAGAACTTTATTATTCTTGGACAATCTTTAAATCTTTCAAGCAGTCTTTCTAAAGCTTTAGCGCTCTCCATCTCCATCGATATGATGGCTGTGATTATTTTGAGCTTTTCTGTGTTTATTAAAGGTTTTATTTTTATTACTTCAGAATTTAAAAGCTTGTCTAGCCTCTTTTTAACACCCATCGAAGATATATTCATTTTCTTCGCAATTTCTGAAAGTGTAATCCTCCCATTTTCTTGCAGTATTGAGGTAAGTTCTCTATCTCTTTTGTCCATAGCAATATCAAACTAAATATGGTTAATAAAGTTTAGGTTAAAAATAGATTTAACGATTTTAGTTTAGTATAATTAAAATTTTTAATTTTTAGATTAATAATAATTGGAAAACTTTATATTTTATCGATTTATATTGGATTTGATGAAAGAAGTTGTTGAACTTTTGATTGTTATGGCCTTAATCTTATTAATGCTCGTAGTAGCTTATTTGTTCTTGCCTTTTAGTGTAGAATACATAATTTTGACGGGGATAATCATGTTTGGAATGCTCGTATTTGGTTTGCTTTTAAGTAAAATTAAAAAAATTAAATGGTAATTTTAATAAATCAAGCTTCAAAGCTTTTGCATGGAAATCTTGAATTTAATTAGAAAACTCAGTAATGCTCATGGAATAAGTGGTTTTGAAGATGAAATAAGAGAGATAGTTAAATCGGAGTTGGAAGAACACGTTGATGAAATAAGGATAGATAAAATGGGGAACATTATTTGTATAAAGAATGGTAGTAATCTAAAATTAATGGTTGCTGCCCACATGGATGAAATTGGTTTCATGGTCAAATTCATAGATGAAAAGGGGTTTTTGAGGATAACACCCATCGGTGGGTGGTTTAGCCAGATTGCTGTAGGACAAAGGGTAATTGTTCACGGAAAAGAGAAGGTTTACGGAGTTATTGGTTGTAAACCCCCGCATCTCATGAAAGAAGACGAAAGAAAGAAGGCTGTTGAAATTAAGGACATGTTTGTGGATGTTGGGGCTGAGAGTAAGGAAGATGTTCTGAAAATGGGAATAGAGGTAGGAAATCCTGTAACAATAGATAGAGACGTTCAAGTTCTGCAAAACAAAAAAATTACTGGGAAAGCTTTTGACAACAGAGCGGGATTGGCGATGATGATAGAGGCAATTAAGAAAACGAAGAGTGATGCAACGATTTATGCTGTAGGAACAGTGCAAGAAGAAGTTGGATTGAAAGGGGCGAGAACTTCAGCATACTCAATTGAGCCTGATGCAGCAATAGCTACTGACGTTTGCGTAGCAGCAGATTTTCCGGGAGCGGAATCGAGTTACATGGACGTAAAACTTGGAAAAGGGCCAGCCATAACAATAGCGGATGCATCTGGAAGGGGATTGATTGCATCTAAAAAAATTTTAGACTGGTTGAGGAATACTGCGGAGAAAAATAAAATCCCCTATCAACTTGAGGTTGCTGAAGGGGGGACGACGGATGCAACGGCGATTAATCTAACAAAAGCTGGAATTCCAGCGGGTGTTGTAAGTATTCCAGCCCGTTACATCCACAGCCCGGTTGAAGTCATTGACTTGCAAGATTTAGAAAATGGAAGTGTTTTAATAGCAAGAGCTTTGGAGACAGCAAAAGATTATTTTTAAGATTTTGACATGCTCACATTCGTTGGATTAGGATTATGGGATGAGAGGGATGTATCCTTTAAAGGGTATGAAGCTGTGAAGAAAGCAGACAAGGTTTACGTAGAATTTTATACATCGATTTTAATGGGAACGAGCATCAAAAAACTTTCAAGTTTTTTTGGGAAAGAAATTAAACTACTTGAAAGAAAGGATCTCGAGGAAGAGAGTTGGAAAATTGTAGAAGAGGCTTTAAAATTAAACGTTGTAATTTTAACTCCCGGAGATCCGATGGTTGCTACAACGCATTCTGCATTAAAGCTCGAGGCTGAGAAAAAGGGAGTTAAAACATCAATAATACATGGAGCAAGCATAGTTTCTGCTGTTTGCGGTCTTACTGGATTGCATAACTACAGATTTGGAAAATCTGCAACTGTGAGTCATCCTTATAAAGGTAAGGTCTCTATAACTCCAATTGAAATAATAGAGCGCAATTGGAGTATTGATGCTCATACTTTACTTTATTTAGACTTGCATCCAAAGCCTATGAGCATAAATGAGGCATTAGAAATCTTGCTTAAAATAAAGGATATTAAAGATTCATTTGCAGTTGGAATTGCCAGAGCTGGTAGCAGTAATCCAATTGTAAAATGCAATAGGATTGGCAAACTTTTGCATGAAAATTTTGGAAAACCTCTGCATATTTTAGTTGTTTTGGCTAAAACATTGCACTTCATGGAGTTTGAGTGTTTGCGGAAATTTGCTAATGCACCTGATGAGCTTGAAAAGCTTGTTAATTAGCTAAATACAAAAGCGATGTAAGGTGTGACAAACGTTTCAATTATCGCTGCTACTATTAACATTGGTAAAACTATTCGCAAGTATTTCTTTAATGCAAAAAATACTGCATTTCTAAATTTCTCCTTGCCATTTATTGCATTCCAGAATCTTCTTCCAAGCCATATTCCATAGCTACATGCTATAATTATAGCTGGAATTTCAACAATTCCGTGCGGTATTAAGGCTAGGGCAATTTTTTTGAAACCCATTTCCATGCCTTTAATTTGTATAACTAAACCTATTAGATACCCATTCAGGATTACAAAAAGGATTGGAAACAGTCCAAACAAAAATCCAGCAAGCATGGCTACAAGTGCTTTAATGGAATTGTTTAAAAATATTAGTAAAAAAATTAAACTTGGATTCATGTTTTTTATAAATTCAAATTGAGAAAAAAGCTGTTCTATCGTTTTTTTAGCCAATTTAGGATTTTCATTTGCAAAGTAAAATCCAGCTATGCATGATATTATAAACAAAATTGTTAGCATTGTAGCGTAGAGTTTGATTTCGTTCATTAATAAAATAAAAATTAGGGGGCATTATAATGTTTTGGTTGTAGGTTAAACCCTTATCCTCTCAATTGCAACGTAATTTTCTCCATTTTCTTTGAATACAAAAATCATCTTTTTCCTAACGTTATGTGCTAATCTTACGCATCTCACAATTTCGCTCATCGCAATATCTCTATCGTCAACAACTGTAACTAAGTATTTAGAATGTGGCAAATCTTTAATTGTTTCGACTTTGTCATAGACTCTAAAGTCACTTCCAAACTTAAATCCAGTTTTAACAACGAAGTTCCTCTTTTTTAAATCTTTATAGACTTCATATTTTCTTCTATCTACCAGTTTGTAAAGTTTTTCAACATCTACTCCTTCCAACCATCCATTTTCAGCAAGATATAGACTTTCGATTAATGAAAGGCTAACAACTCCGTTCTTTTCGCTCCCATAAAAAAATTTCGTAAAAATTTCAATATTGTGGGTTAAAACTCTATCTTCAATAAAATATCCTTTTATCTTTTCCAAGCTTTCTTCATGCTTTCCAAGAAGATCGATTTTATAAGCTTTGTAGTAGGTAATTTCACTCTCTTCATCAACGATTGCCAAAATTAATTGCTCAAGATTTTTTAACATCTCGTTTAATTGAGGGATCTTTATTCTCACCTTTTCTGATATTGGATAAAAAACATTTTTTGCAACGAGAAAATCACCTTTCAATCTCACTTTATAACCTCTATTTCTCAAATCTTCATAGACAAAGTAATAGCACATAAAATTCTTTCTCTTTTCTTTGGCCCAATTGAAAACATCTTCAATGTTAATAGCTTTTCCTTTAAACTTAACTTTGGCGTTGCTCTTAATCAAAAGATAAGCAACTTCTATTGGATCTAATAAAATTTTGTCACCCTTTTTAACACCAAAATTTCTTCTTTCCAAAGTTTTATTGGCTTTAGCCCAAGCCTTGTCTTTTTCAATTACAATTTCCATAGGTTGACTTTTAAGCTATTAATTAAAAATTTTTGAAGCTCAAAGTGTTATTAAGTGTTGAACTTAACCGGAAATATCGAATATAGTTACGATTTTCGTTCCAATTTATTCTAGACTTTTTTATTTTTTATAAAGAATTTTCTTCCTTAGCTCTCTTAATATTTTGGAGCTATCTATTTTCATTGGACAAACCTCAGCACATCTGCTGCATAAAAGGCATAGGAATGCCATGCTCACATCGCCACCAGTTATTGCAGTCCATGCTATACCAATTCCACCTGTGTAGACTTCTCCGCCCCAATGCCCTGAAAGTTTTTGATATATTGGGCATTCATACATGCAAGACCCACATCGAAGGCATAGTAGAGCTTCTTTTAAATATTCATCTTGTGATGCTTTGATTCTTCCGTTATCGAGAAACACGACGTGAAGATCTTTTGGTCCATGAGCACCTTTAACAATAATTTTTTCTATGTCTCCCGTTTTACTTGGTGAGCTAATTATATTTAGATAGCTTGGAACAGCATACCCAGCAAATCTCCAAGTAACTTCAGCAACTTTAATTGCATCACTGAGTGTTGGAACAATCTTCTCAACACCAATGATTGCTACATGTTTTTCTGGCAACCCCGTTGCTAAGCGAGCGTTTCCTTCATTCTCTATTATGATCATGCTTCCAGTTTCTGCTGCCACAACGTTTGCACCGCTGATTCCCGCATCAGCCTCAAAAAATTTATTTCTCAAGTAAGATTTCACAGCCTTTACGATTTCTTGTATATTGTTGCTTGCTTTTACGCAATCCATTTTATCATTTAAAGCTTTTACAATTGTCTCTCGTGGTAGATGGATCGCTGGAGTTATTATATGCATGGGCTTATCATTCAGCATTTGAACTATAAACTCACCTAAATCAGTTTCCCAAACTTCAATGCCCTTACTTTCTAAAAATTCTCTGAGTCTTATTTCCTCGCAAGTCATACTTTTTGCCTTTACGATGCAATTGCAGTCTGACAGCAATTTATAAGCGATTTTTCTTCCCTCTTCAGCATCTTTTGCAAAATGGACGTCTATACCATTTTCTACCATGTTTTCAGTAGCAGTCTCAACAAGTTCTTGTATTCTTTCAACAGAGTCTTCCTTTATTCTTCTTACTTCTTCAACAAGCTTGTATGTATTAGGAAATTTGTCCATGATTTTAGCCCTGTTGATGCGATAGGAACTTATAGCTCTACTAAGTGCGATTGCTAAATTTTTGTCTTGCAGAATTTTTTTTATTTCATTTTTAAATTCTTCAATCCTCATTTGCATCACCGCTGAAAAATGAAAGAATATCCCTAGCATCAAATCCGGCTCTTAAAAAGTTCATCAAGCATACGGGGCATGCAGTAGCAATTTTATTTAAACCCGCGCTAATCAATTCATTACCCCTTGATTTCGCTATTTGAAGTGAAAGTTGCGGAAATAAAATTTCTATTGGCCCTCCGCAGCATAATGTATTTTTCCCTGTATTTTCAGGCTCAACTGCATTGAAAATTCTTAGTTGTGTCACAATTCCGAGCTTCCTTGCTAAAATACATGGATCGTGTATCACGGCTTTTTTGTTACATTTAATATTTGATATCAACTCGTAAATGTGTATAACTTCAACGTCTAAGCTGTAAACCTTTTTCAGCATATAACAAGAATGAGGTGAAATAGTTATAATTCTCTCAACCTTGTTTTTTTCAAACTCCGATCTAATTATCTTTTCGTTTTCATCGACAATGTGATCCATACCAAGATCGTAGTATAGCGAGCCATCGTATGGCTCATTTAAAAGCACTCCAAAATCAATCTTGGCATTTTTTAAAGCATTTGCAGCTCCCCTAATTGCTGAATAAAATCTGTTTTCCATTTTTGGTATAATAAGTTTGGAAAAATTTAAATTTGAAAATAAATTTGCTAATTTTTCTAATTTTCCGAATTTGTCTATGATACTTAAAATTCTTAAAACGTATGGCATAAGTTGGTAGCTTTGTCCAGTGTATAGTATTGTTCTACATTCATTCCTGCTAATTCCTAGTATTTCTGCAGGTGATTTTGTTTTAATTCCTAAGGGGTTGCCTGATCTGTAGAAATTTTTCTCAATTATCCTTAAAGCTTGAAGTTCAATTTTTACACTTGTCACTGTGCTTTCCTCCATAATCTCTTTTGGATGTGGTATACAAGCAAATGATTGTTATAAATTTTTTACCACCAATAAATTAAATTTTCAAATTTGGTATCAATAATTGTAAATTATAAATAATGATATTAGATAAATTTAGTAAAATTTATTAATGCAAGAATAATGGCTAAAATCATGGTCTACTTAGTCTTAGCCCTTGGTATTGCAACTGTTCTCTTTGCCTGTGGTGTTTTGCTTACAAAGGACAATTTGTATGCAGCTTTGTACATGTCCGCTACGTTGATACTAATTGCAACAATGTATACTGTATACGGCATACACTCTGTCTTTGTCTTGATAACTTTCATATTTGTTGGGGCTATCGGAATTATAACGATTGCGTTGGCAGCAACTTATAGGTTTATTCCGGCAAGGAAAGTAAACATCTATTGGATAATTCCAATTGCGATAGTTACAGCCATAATGGCATATACGTACTATTTGTACGCCTATCAAATGAGTGCAACAATCGTTAGAGGATGTGACCTTACAACTTTTCCAGCGATATACCTGCTTATGGTCGTATTCCTCGTATCTTTAATGGCATTGCTTATGTTATCCGCAATTAAGCTTGTTAGAGGTGAAGGTTCATGATCTGGTTTTTGCTGATAGTGTCAACTGTAGTCCTATTCATAGGCTATTTGACAGCCATATCAAGCAAGGATCTAATAAGGCTATTAATAAGCCTTGAATTAATGTTTGGAAGTGTTTTTCTTGCTCTGATACCACTTTTTATGACCATGCCACTATCTGCTTTTGGTATTGCAGTAATTACGATATTTACAAGCAGCAGTGAACTTTTGATATTAATCGTAGCAATTATGTTAACCGATAAAAAGTATAGAACGATTTCTATTGATACAGTTTCTGTGGGAGGTGATACGATTGATTGAGCTCGTAATACTCCTGCTAATACCTTTGATTGTTACTTTTATCGCTCCATTTTTTGAGCCAAAGAAGGCAACTTATCTGTCTTTTGCGTCTTTCATAATTCCATTCTTTGGAATTTTGTATTACTTAATGACAGGAGCATCATTTGAAATTCCAATAACAAAACTTTCAAAGCCGATCGGTGAATTTTACATACTCGCAGACCCAATAGCCAATGCTTTTGGCTTAACTATCTGCATAGTCTCTGCAATGGTTTCTATTTACTCTTTGCCATACATGAAGCATAGGTTTGAGGAAATGAATTATGAAGTTAAAGCAGAATTTAAGAAATACATATTCCTCTATAATTTATACGCTGTTTCAATGCTCTGGCTCGTTTATTGTGGCAACTTAATTATGCTTTACATCTTTCTTGAATTATCCTTGTTGGCATCGTTCGCATTGATTTACTTGTACGGTTATGGAAACAGGCAGTGGGTAGCAGTCTTGTATTTTATCTGGACGCACATAGCTGGTGTTTTAGCATTAGTAGGTTTCTTAATAGTTGCATTCGATAATTCAACCTTGGCTTTAAAGAACATAGCTGTAGTAAGCTACACTGCATGGCTTTTGATATTCCTTGGAATGCTAGTAAAGCTACCAGGATTAGGCCCGCACATCTGGCTTCCTTGGGCACATGCAGAGGCTCCAACACCTGTTAGTGCCTTGCTAAGCCCATTGACTGTTGGTTTAGCAGGTTTTATTTTGTTGAGAATATATTTAGCAGACCCCTGGTTTATAAATGCGTATCGAACACCAATACTAATCTATGGTTTAATTTCGAGCATATATGCCGGATTCTCAGTTTTCAAGCAGAAAGATTACAAAAAGTTGCTTGCTTATTCAACGGTCTCTCAAATGGGATATTGTTTAATTGCAATATGCTTGGGCAGTTATGGAGCAATAGCTTTAGTAATACAGTACATTTCCCATGCGTTTGGAAAGTCGATCTTGTTCATGACTGCTGGCGCTATTATAGCTATTTATCATGGTTTGAGAGATGTTGAAAAGATGGGAGGATTGCATGAATACATTCCAACAATATCTAATGC
>JAGGXN010000183.1 GCA_021163065.1 Archaeoglobaceae archaeon
AAAAGATAAAGAGATTGTGCAAAAAATGGTTAGGGAATTTAGAAGGAGAAGAGATTTTGTTTACAAGCGTTTAAAATCAATGTTTGATGTAATTAAGCCTGAGGGAGCGTTCTACTTCTTTGTTGATGTTAAAGAAAACTGCATGGATTTCGTTGAAAAAGCCTTAGATAGAGGAGTTGCTTTAACTCCTGGCATACCTTTCGGAAATGGCAATGAAAGTTATGTAAGACTTAGCTATGCAACATCAATGGAGAATTTGGAGAAGGCAATGGACAGATTGGAGCAGTTATGAGAGAAATTTTAAGCATAAAGGTTAGAAAGGCAAGAAAAGAAGATTTAAATGATATTTTGAGGATTCTATCCTCATCTTTTGAAAGAGAATTAGAAAAAATTTTTGGAGATTCTTTTGAGGGCAAAGAAATACTTAGAAGGGCTATGGAAAGCTTAAATGAGTTGAAGGGAATTTACGTTGCCGAAAGCATGAAAAAAGTCTTAGGTTGTGTTGGCATTTCAGCTAAGGAACTTGATTTCAAAATTCCGATTGGTAGGGAGGCGATAAAGAGTCTTGGATTTACTAAGGGATTGAAGGCTAAGCTACTTTTGTCTTTTTTCAAGGAAAAACCAAAGAAAAATGACATCTGTATAAATTATTTAGCGGTATCGAAGTTTTACAGGAACTTGGGGATTGGTACAGCTTTATACAACAAGGTAGAAGAGTTGGCAAGGTTGAATAATAAAAGTAGGATAAAAGTTTGGGTGTCTGTTGAAAACGACGATGGAGTTGATTTTTTCTTGAAAAGAGATTTTCAGATAGCTAAGATGATTGATAGCAGGTTTGCTGAGAAGCATTTTGGACAAAGATATTGGTACTTGCTAGAAAAATTGATTTAAAAATTAATGATAGAAAAAAAGCTTAAGACTAGTAAATGGAATGAAAAATGGAATTTGAATTGTGAACGTAGTAATATGTATATCATTCTTGCATCAACAGAAATATTTGGAGGCGATATTTGTTGATGCAAATTCTTCTCTAAAAAGTTTTGATGGTTAAAATAGTGGGCGTTTTCTCGGGTTTTATAGGTGACTCAATCCTTAATTGCCATGATTAATTAAAGAATTGGCGAAGAAGGATTTGTCATATTGTTGGTTATAGGGAACTTTGACAGACATTCAGCCAAAACCCATTTAACGGCAGCTCAAACAGTACCATTGATAACGGCAGAAGATGCTTTAAAAAATGTTTTATTCTTTATTCTTTAACTTTTTCCAATAAAATAATGCAAGAAGTAATCTAATTTCGTAATACACCTCTAAGGTTTTACGGCAACTCCATTCATTAAAACAGCAAATTTTAATATCATCCCGTTTAGCAGAATGCATGGACTTAGAAGCTAAAATCTCTTTGGTTACGAGAAATGCAGTAGAAGTTGTAACAGAGGAAGAACTAAAGCAGCTTTTGGAATCTAAGGACAAGCTTAGGGCTTACGTTGGATATGAGCCAAGTGGAGAAATTCACCTCGGCCATATGATGACTGTAAACAAATTGATAGATTTGCAAAACGCTGGTTTTGAAGTAACTGTGCTCTTAGCTGACATTCATGCTTATTTAAACGAGAAGGGAAGCTTTGAGGAGATAAAGAAGATCGCTGAGTATAACAAGAGGGCGTTTATAGCCTTAGGATTGGATGAGAGCAAGGCAAGTTTTGTTTTAGGCAGTGATTTTCAGCTTGATAAAGATTATGTTCTCGACATTCATAGGATGGCGAGAATTACCACTGTCAACAGAGCGAGGAGGAGTATGGATGAAGTTAGTAGAAGAAAAGAAGATCCAATGGTCTCTCAAATGATCTACCCACTAATGCAGGCGTTGGATATAGCACATTTAAGAGTTGATTTGGCTGTAGGTGGAATAGATCAAAGAAAGATACACATGCTCGCAAGGGAAAATCTACCAAGGTTGGGCTATCAATCTCCCGTATGTTTGCACACTCCAATCTTAGTTGGTTTAGATGGAGAAAAAATGAGTTCTTCAAAGGGAAATTACATATCAGTCAGAGACTCTGAAAAAGATGTTGAAGTTAAGATAAGGAAGGCATTTTGTCCAGCAAAGCAGATAGATGACAATCCAATAATTCAAATCGCTCAATATCACATCTTTCCCAAATTTGATAAAATAGTCGTGGAAAGAGATGAGAAATTTGGTGGTGATTTGGAATACGAATCTTTTGAAGAACTCGTCAAGGACTTTGTTTCTGGAGAATTGCATCCGTTAGACTTAAAAAAGAGTGTAGCAAAATATTTAAACAATATTCTTAGAGATGTAAGAAAAAGGTTAGGGGTGTCTACCTGAGCGAGGAGGAAATTGTTAGGGTAAGGTTGCCAGACAGAAGTAAGAGAGAGATGTTTGCAGTAGTTGACGCAATGATGGGTGCTGGACACATTAAGGTTAAATGCGAAGATGGAAAAGAAAGACTTGCAAGAATTCCAGGCAAGATGCGGAAAAAAATTTGGATTAGAGAGGGAGACATAGTCATAATCGTTCCATGGCAGTTCCAAGATAGCAGAGCTGATGTTGTTTGGAGATACACAAATCCACAAGTTGAGTGGTTAGAAAGAAAGGGATATTTAAAATTCTAACCTCTTTCTATCAAAATTTTATCAAATTTATGCGTTTTAGACTTTAGAGGCTTTGAGCAAATAATTTTTGCATATGCTTTAGCAGACAATTTAGGAAATCTTCTTTAAAGCATTCTCGATAGCTTTGATTAGACTATCTTTGTTTTATTGTAACTACCGGTACATCCACCATTTTTTCAACAATACTGCTAACTATTGGAGCACAAACTATCGCCTTAGCCCCCTCTTTTTCGGCTTTTACAGCAGAAATTAATACATCTTCAAGGTTTGTTGATGGGTAGAATTTTACTTTACTCGTATCAAAACTTATTTCTTCAAGTATGTGTCTTGCAGCAATTACAGCAACGAAACTACCTTTTTCCTCATAAAAAACCTTTAATATTGCTCTTAACGTCTTTAAATTCGGTTTCCTTTGCATGTTTATAATCTTGTAGAGTGTTGTGTATGGAATGTTCGCTCTCCTCGAAAGCTCAGCCACGGAGATGTTCTCTTTTTCCAGCACCTTTTTAAGCTCTTCAACAAACTCTTTATCACCACGGATTAATGCGATTACCAACTTTAACAAATTCATATTCACAATTGGAAATTAAGAAATAAAGATTTTCCCATTTGGAACTATTTGATTTACAAAAAGGTTAAAGTTTAAATAAGTGTTTGAGAATAAAGAGTATGAAAAGTTTAAGAAAACCTTATTTAATCATGATAATACTGTCAGCTCTAACTGTAACCTTGGCAGGATGTTCGCAATCAGAGCAAAAGCAAAACACAATTTATGTTATAAAAATGTCGCCCCCAGACATGGTTGAACAGCTAAAGTTAAAGCAAATAGACGGTTTTGTAGCATGGGAGCCATTTCCAAGTAAAGCTGTTATCAGCGGTTACGGAAAAGTCTTGTTAAACTCAAGTCAGATCTGGAAAAACCACCCATGCTGTGTTGTAGCAGTTAGAGAAGGATTGAATAAAGATGTTGCTAAAGCGATTGTTTTTGCCCACATTAAAGCAACGGAGTTCATAAACGATCCAAAGAATAGGCAGAAGGTGTTGAAGTACGCTGCTGAGTTTACGGGCTTGGATGAAAAAACTGTTGAGATGGCTTTGAAAAACATAAAGTTTATTGAGTTTCCAGATGAGAAGCAGTTAAGAATGTACTACCATTTCTTAAACTCATCTGGACTTCTGACCAAATCACCCAAACAGTTAGGTTACGAGAATGAGGATGAATTCTTCTCAGATTTTTTGGATAAAAGTATCTATGACGAAGTCAAATCTAATGACATCACAAAACTCAAGAATAAGAAGGTTAGAATTGGTTATTTAAGAGCAGATTTGCATCAGCTTGCCTTTTACATTGCCTTGAAAGAGGGCTACTACAAAGAGATAGGACTTGATGTGGATGCAAAGGTTTATGCTAATGGTATTGAGGTTATGAATGCCTTTAAAATTGGCGAATTAGATGCAGCTTATCTCGGCAGTGCTCCAGCAACACTTAAAAGGATAAACGAAGATGTAAAAATTAAGATTGTGGCTGGTGTGAACAACGAAGGATCGGCTATAGTAGTAAGAAGTGGGGTCAATTCCGTTAAAGATTTAGCTGGCAAAAGGATAGCAATTCCGGGATTTGGAACAGTTCAAGATTTCTTGCTGAGGATGGTTGCAAATAAGACAGGATTAAAAGTAGAAGTTGTGTAAGTTGTGTAAAATGAAGCTAAGAATTTCTGCAATTTTTACATTTATACTGTTTTGGTACATCGTCGTGTTCCTGAAATTAGTTGAGTTACCATACCCACATAAGGTACTTTTTGTGTTTACGAATTTACTTTTCCATCCCGAACCGGTTTTAGGAAAAAGCTTAGTGGAGCACGCTACTGCAAGCGTTCTTAGGGTTTTGACGGCATCATCCATCGCCTTTGCAGTAGCAATCCCAATGGGAGTAGCTATGGGATGGTTTGAAAAGTTTAATGTATTCACATCAACAATAGTTGAGATTCTAAGACCGATTCCACCATTAGCTTGGATTCCCTTGGCATACATTTTGTTTTCCAAGCTTTCAAATCCCGTTCAAACGGCACAGTTGTTCATCGTGTTTATCGGAGCGTTCTTTCCTTGTTTGATTTCAGTTGTCGATGCCGCCAAAAATACGCCGGCAGAGTTAATAGAAATGGCAAAGGCGTTTAATGCTGACAACAAGAAGATACTAAGTAGCATCGTATTGCCGTACTCATTGCAGGGCATTATTACTGGGATCAGAATTGGGTTGGGTGTGGGATGGATGAGCATAATAGCTGCTGAAATGCTTGCTACGTCTGGAGCTGGCTTAGGTTATTTTATAATGGTGATGTACGAAGTCGGTGGTAGAATTGCAGAGATAATCTCAGGAATGGTGTTAATTGGAATTATAGGTTATTCAATGAACTGGTTACTACTTAAGGTTGAAAAAATGGTGATGCCATGGCGTTAGAAGTAATAGACGTATCAAAATCGTTTAACAATCTGAAGGTTTTAGATAACATCACGTTTAAGGTTAAAGACAACAGCTTTACATGTATTATTGGAGAGAGTGGATGTGGCAAGACAACTCTATTGAGAATTGTTTCGGGGTTGGAGAAGGCTGATAGCGGTGAGATTTTGTTTAATGGGAAAAAACTTGAAATAAACGACGTTGGATTTGTTTTTCAGGATGACAGACTTCTACCTTGGAGAACGACATTAAAGAACGTTGCTTTTGGATTAGAAGTTAGAAACGACAAAAGAGCTTTGGAAAAGGCTAAAGACGTGTTAAGATTTGTAGGACTTGAAGAATTCGAAAATTATTACCCAAAACAGTTGTCAGGTGGTATGAGGCAATTAGTCGGGATTGCGAGAGCTTTAGCCATAAATCCCAAAATACTGCTTATGGATGAACCCTTTGCATCTTTAGATGCTCAAACAAGGAATAGAATGCAGGCTGAGTTACTTGACATTTGGAATGAGGAGAAGAAGACGGTTTTGTTTGTTACACACAACATAGATGAGGCTGTTTATTTAGCAGATAAGATTATAGTGTTGTCTAAAAGACCTGCAAGAGTCGTTGAAGAAATAAAAGTTGATTTGGAAAGACCAAGAGATAGGACATCTTTGGAGTTTGTTGATGTTAGAAAAAGAGTGTTGGAACTTCTTAATAAATAAAAAATATAAAAAATAAATCAAACTGAGTGTTAAATTTAGTTAAGTTTATTAATACCAATTGGATTTTTTATTGATGGACGTGTACGACTTACTTCGAGAACCAAGTAAAGCATTGGAATTTAATGAACTGCTCAAGAACGCAATGGATGGGTTCAGAATTTACTGCTTAATTTTATCAGCCGTTAAGCTGAGGATTTTTGATGTTCTAAAAACTCCAAAAAGTGTTGATGAAATTGCTGAAAAATTGGAATGTAATGACAGGAAGTTGATTTACATACTTTGTGAGGTTTTAAAGAGCAAAGGATTAGTTTTAGAAGAAGATAGGATGTACAAGAATTCTGAAATTGCCGATGAATTTCTTACATCTGATTCTTTCTTTTCTCAGTGCAAGTTTATCGAAAACACGTTCGGAAACCTCAAACTTTGGTTGGAGTTGCCTGAGATAATAAAACACGGTGTAACAAAGAGAACAAGGGATGCATCAAAATTTTTTGCTGAAATTGTTATTCATTCTCTTGCCCAAAACGCATTGCTTGGTGAGTTGCAAAAAACTGTAAAAATTGTTTCAGAATTTGAAGAATTTAAGAATGCCAAGAAATTGCTTGACCTTGGAGGAGGACATGGACTTTATGCTATGGCCTTTACAGCCTTAAATGAAAACCTAAAGGCGTACGTATTTGATTTGCCACACGTTGTTGAGAAAACAAAGGAGTACATAAGGAGGTTCAACGCTGACAGGGTTGATGTTATAGCTGGCGATTTCTTTGTTGATGCAATTGGCAGTAATTATGACATGGTTTTCTCCTCATACAACCCCGGAGGTAAAAAGGCTGAGTTGATTCCAAAAATCTATGCAAGTTTAAACAAAAACGGACTTTACGTCAACAAGCAGTATTTTTGTTCGAATCGTACAGATTTTACACTTATTGACCTCGAATGGAATCTGTGGAATTTTAACGTTGAAAAGGCAGAGAAGGCTTACACATTTAAGGATGATTTAAGTTTTAAAGAGTACATCGAAGAGCTTGAAAAAGTTGGATTTGAAGTTTTGAAAGTTGTTGACATAGATGCAAACGATAAGATAATAATAGCTAAGAAGATCTAAACTAAATTTTTATTATTGCTTACAATAAATTAATACGT
>JAGGXN010000202.1 GCA_021163065.1 Archaeoglobaceae archaeon
GCCTTTATCGAGTCGATGTTGTAGGGTCTGTCCAAAATTATTTTCTTAGCATTCAATCCTACAATGCTCTCCAAAGACACTCTCAAATTCCTCGTGGCATCATCAACAATTAGTAGCGATTTGTTATCAAATTCACTCAAAATGAAGTGTTCGTAGCCGCTAACAAAGTAAACGTTCCATTCATCCTTAATTCTTTCCGCAAGTTCAATTGCAAGTCTTGTCTTTCCACAACCTCTTTCTCCGCTTACAACCAACACATCCTTGCCATCATTTAAAAAAATCCTCAATGAATTCAAATGCATCTCTGCCATTTATGTGCCTGTCAACAAATTTGTACTTGTTAAATTCTTCAAGCAAAGTTCTCATCCAAGGCGTATTGATGTAAAATTCATAGGGAACGTATAAATTTCTAGATCGGAACGTTTCGCTCAAATTTTTCAGATTTTCGTATTCTTTAGACATTTGCTCAATTTCTTTTTTTATTTCATCCGAAATTTCCTTAACATCCTTAGTTTCTTCATAAACCAAAAAGATCACGTCTGCAAAGAATTCCTTTCTCAGCTTTCTTTTTACTCCATCAGGAGCTTTGTTTGCCAATTCAGCAAAAAATCTCTCAGGATCAATCCCCTCTTGCTTTAAAATCTCAAAAAATTCATCTTTGCTTTTTACATTTTTCAATTTATCAGACATTTTGCTATATTTCTCCTTCCCCAACGACATCTTAACGCCATATGGATTGCTTTTCATTTCATCAATTATTTCAGGATTGCTAATCCCCTCATTTTTCAAAAGTGCAATAAGTTCGTCTTTGTTTCTCGCATCTCTAAATATTCTGTCTATCTTCTCATAAATTTCATGTCCCAAAGCATAGATAAAAACTTCTTCGGCTATATTGCTAACTTCTTTCCAGATTCTATCTCCAAACAACTTCTTTGGTATCTTACTCAACACAGATCTGATTGAATTGTATGCAGCTTCACCAATTGTATGTTCCAACGTTTTCCCCATAAGCTCTCTAAAACCCTCAAAAATTTGATCCAAAACCGTCTCATTTAACAATGATCTTAAAACTAAGTTGATTATAATCATGTCTAGGATTAACATAAATTTATTCCACAAGGAAAATACTAAAGTTTTTCGACAGAGCAACTTGCATTTTACAACAATTTTTTAAACCACACGTCATCGAACAAGTATGGGAAAAGCTTGGAAGTTTGGCGATGATGTTGACACAGACGTAATCATTCAAGGTAAGTATTTAGTTATAAATGAGCCTGAAGAGCTTGCTAAGCACGTTTTTGAAAACATAAAGCCTGAGTTTGCTAAAGCTGTAAAAAAAGGCGACTTTGTTGTCGCTGGAGAAAACTTTGGTTGCGGTAGTAGCAGAGAACACGCCCCAATAGCTTTGAAAGCAACGGGAATTGAGGCTGTGATTGCAAAATCTTACGCAAGAATATTTTTCAGAAATGCTGTAAACATAGGCTTAAAGGTTTTGGAATGCAAAGATGCCGATAAAATTGAAGAAGGAGATGAGTTGGAAGTGGACTACGTTAACGGAAAGATCGTAAACAAAAGCAAGAATGAAGAATACCCCATAAATCCAATCCCAGAGTTTCTTAGGCAAATAATGGATAAAGGAGGTTTAGTCAACTTCTGCAAAGAGCTTTATGCAAAATCGTAAATTTTATAACAACTTATCAGTAAGAATTTAGAAAATATTTTAAACAATCGTCGAATTTTTTTGGCATGGTTGTTATTGTAGATGCTATAAGAACTCCCGTTGGTAGATTCGGAGGAGCTTTAAAGAGCCTTCAGGCATATGAGCTTGGTGCGATTACAATTAAAGCTTTGCTAAAAAAGTTAAATTTGAAGCCTGTGCCAAGCAACGATGATGTCGAATTTTATCCATCAAAACTACCAAAGGGCAAAATTGAGCTGGAGCAAAAGTATTTTGATTATGATGGCGACGAAATAATCATTGATGAAGTAATTTTAGGAAACGTTTTGCAAGCTTCACAAGGACAAAATCCCGCTAGGCAAGCAACGATTTTTGCTGGCTTGCCAAAAGAAACTCCAGCTACAACGATAAACAAGGTTTGTGCTAGTGGCTTAAAATCAATAGCAATGGCTTTTGAAAGCATAAAAGCCGGTTACAATAAGGTTGTTATTGCAGGAGGAATGGAGAGCATGAGCAATGCCCCTTACGCTTTAACTAAAGCTAGATGGGGCTATAGAATGTTCAATGGCGAAATTATCGACATAATGGTTCATGATGGTTTGTGGGAAAAGTTTTACGATTATCACATGGGAATAACGGCTGAAAACATAGTTGAGCTTTATGGGATTAGTAGGGAAGAGCAAGATGAGTTGGCTTTGGAAAGCCATAGAAGGGCCATTAAGGCAATTGACGATGGAATTTTCAAAAAGGAAATCGTGCCAGTTACTGTTAAAGAAAAGAAGGGTGAGATTGTTGTTGAT
The DNA here is from genome assembly GCA_021163065.1 of Archaeoglobaceae archaeon. Classification (GTDB taxonomy): domain Archaea; phylum Halobacteriota; class Archaeoglobi; order Archaeoglobales; family Archaeoglobaceae; genus B5-G16. Next base: position 2,479 of record JAGGXN010000202.1, read on the forward strand.
ACAGATGAACATCCGAGAAGGGATACAAGCTTGGAAAAGTTAGCAAAGCTCCCACCAGTCTTCAAAAAAGATGGGACAGTTACAGCAGGAAATGCGAGTGGTGTTAACGATGGTGCTGCATCTGTATTGCTGATGGATGAGAAGTTTGCCGAAGAAAACGGATTCAAAGCTAAGGCGAGAATTATTAGTTATGCAGCTGGAGCCATAGACCCAGCTTATATGGGCTTAGGTCCAATTCCAGCAGTCAAGAAGGCTTTGAAGAGGGCAAATTTGACATTAGATGACATTGATTTAATTGAATTAAACGAGGCTTTTGCTGCCCAAGCCCTAGCTTGTATTAGAGAATTGAATCTGGATTTAGAGAAGACGAACGTTCATGGGAGTGGAATTTCATTGGGACATCCAATTGGATGTACGGGAGCGAGGATTACCACAACGTTAATTTACGAGATGCAGAGAAGAAAGGCAAACTATGGCTTAGCAGCCCTTTGCATTGGTGGCGGAATGGGATTTGCAATGGTCTTTGAAAGAATTTAAATTTTTTACAACACTTTCCATTTTTATATTGAAGAAAATTTTATCTTTTTATTTATCTCATTAAACCAAAAATTTTATATAGAAATACCCATCCACCAAATTTCGTTAAGGAGGTGATGTAAATGGCTACATTACAGGGTCAACCTGTGTTAATTTTAAAAGAGGGAACACAAAGAACAGTAGGTAGAGACGCACAAAGATTGAACATCTTAGCTGCGAGAGTTATCGCTGAAGCGGTCAGAAGCACCCTTGGACCAAGAGGAATGGACAAGATGCTTGTTGATAGTTTGGGTGATGTTGTAATCACAAATGATGGTGTTACAATTCTCAAAGAAATTGATATTGAGCATCCAGCTGCAAAGATGATTGTTGAAATTGCAAAAGCTCAGGATAATGAAGTTGGTGATGGAACAACAACAGCAGTTGTTATAGCTGGAGAATTTTTGAAAAGAGCTGAAGAACTTTTAGATCAAGAGGTTCATCCAGCAATAATCTCAAATGGTTATAGATTAGCTGCCGAAAAAGCAATTGAAGTGCTAAATGAGATGGCAAAGCCAATTAGCAAGGATGACGATGAGACTTTGAAGAAGCTTGCAGCAACCGCAATGACCGGAAAGGGTGCTGAAGTTGCATTAGATAAGCTTGCTGAAATTGCCGTTAAGGCAGTAAAGATGATTGCTGAAGAGGTCAATGGAAAGATTGAGGTAAATACTGATTATGTAAAGATTGAAAAAAGACAGGGAGGTAGTGTTGAAGAAACAGAGCTTGTAGATGGAATTGTTTTGGATAAAGAAGTTGTGCATCCGGCAATGTCAAAGAGAGTTGAAAATGCAAAGATATTGCTATTAGACACAGCATTAGAGGTTAAAGAAACAGAAGTTGATGCTAAGATTAGAATTACTGATCCAGAGATGCTGCAGAAGTTCGTTGAGCAGGAAGAAAAGATGCTCAAGGAGATGGTTGACAAGATCGTTGAGGCAGGAGCAAACGTTGTCTTCTGCCAGAAGGGAATTGATGATTTGGCTCAATATTACTTGGCTAAAGCTGGCGTTTTAGCAGTCAGAAGAGTTAAGAAGAGTGATATCGAGAAGTTAAACAAAGCTACTGGAGCTAAGATTCATACAGATTTGAGAGACATTAAGCCTGAAGATTTGGGTGAGGCTGCATTGGTCGAGGAAAGAAAGGTTGGCGATGAAAAGATGGTATTTGTTACTGGATGCAAGAATCCTAAAGCTGTTACAATACTTGTCAGAGGCGGAACTGAGCACGTAGTCGATGAATTTGCAAGGGGTATTGAAGATGCCGTAAAGGTTGTCGCATGTGCATTAGAAGATGGAAAAGTCGTTGCTGGCGGCGGCGCTCCAGAAATTGAAGTGAGCTTAAAGCTTAGAGAGTGGGCTCCAACCTTAGGTGGGAGAGAGCAATTAGCAGTTGAAGCTTTTGCAACAGCTTTGGAGATCATTCCAAAGACATTGGCAGAGAATGCAGGTATTGACCCAATTGATGTACTGGTTGAACTTAAGGCTGAGCATGAGAAGGGCAATAAGTTTGCAGGAGTGGACGTTGAAACTGGAAAGGTCGTTGATATGATGGAGAATAACGTTATAGAGCCATTGAGGGTTAAGACTCATGCGATTGAATCAGCCACCGAAGTTGCAGTGATGATCTTAAGAATCGACGATGTTATCGCTGCCAAGGGATTGGAGAAGGAAAAGGGCAAAGGTGGAGAAACGCCTGACTTAAGTGGTATGGAGGGAATGTACTAACCTCCTAAATTTTTAATTTAATTTTTAAAATTTAAAATTAATCTAGTTTTAAGCTAAATTTAGCTTAAAGCTGCTGCAATAATTCGTTACAGGCTTTAATGATTTTCTCATTCGCCTCTTTAATAACTTCCAATGGATTCTTGCCATTAGTTTTTACAACAAGTTCAGGCTCTCCGGTAAGTGGATGTGGGATGTTATACTTGGCAATTAAAACGTGTTCGTCTTCAAGCAAATAGTGTTGCAGCAAATTCAAAAAAGTATGGTCTTCTCCCCTCACAATCATCTTTAGTTTGTTCTCACCAACTTCAACAATCTTTATTTCCATTTTACCACTCTCCTTTTCCATAATCTGAGGACAATTTCCTCTTCTCAACATTCCCACAGTTTGGGCATTTAAGCACATCGCCATCCCTAAACATTTCATGTTTGCAAATACTGCAAATTGCCTTTATAACACCCATCTCATCTTCTTGAGTTGAGAGCTTTAAACCCTCTTTTTCAATAACTCTCGCCTTGATTATGTCCATATAACGAACAGCTGAACTTAAATCCTTTAAATATTCATTTTGAACATTAGAAATGTGTAACGCAGCTAAACCCATGTTCTTTAAATCTCTATCCAAGCCTTTCTTTCTTGACAATTCAACTAAGGCTATGGAATTTCTCACATCAATTATTCTGCCTAAGACTACATCACCTTTCTCAATTTCAGGAATGATTTTAATTGGTTCAACACTAATAACTTTATCTTTAACTACAACTTTGCCTGCAACAGCAGCAAATAAGTCTCCATTCTCCTCGTAAATACCTTCTCCAGCTAAAAACTCTTCTTTACATCCTATCTTATCTCCCGGCATGACAAATTTCATTTAACCAACCTCTCTAACCTATAAACCTCTATGGCTATAAACTTAAATTCTTTTTCGTGAAACGAATAAGTTCTTTTTAAAGGTATCTTATATTTCCAGAGATGCGTTATCTTAAATTTTTTATTGCACAGAGCCTTGACAAATCTTTCACTACCAGCAGAGTGCATTGTATAAATAACATTCGAAAATTCCATCGCTTTAATTAGAAAGGGCTTGTCAGCATGTCTTCTTTTTATTCCAAATGGTGGATTCATTATTGTAGTCAAACCTTTGGCTTTTATCGCCAATGTTTTAACATCACAAGCTACAAAGTCAACGTTTGCATTGAATTTTATCGCATTTTTTCTCGCTATTTTTAATGCTTCAATGTCTATGTCAACTCCCAATGCCTTTGCATTGAGCATCGATGCTGCAATTGCAAGTATTCCCGTTCCGCAGCCTAAATCAACAACAAAGTTCAAGTCTCCCATAAGCTTTGCGTTAACAACAATCTCAGCAGCCAAGGTTGGAGGGGTTGTGTATTGCTCAAGCCGAATTTTTGGATTTTGAAAACCTTCAAGTTTCTCCAAGGCTATTGCCAAAGATTTTTTCATCTCAATCCCAAAACAACTTGGTTTTACTCTGTTTTATTTTTAAAACGGCTTTTTCTTCCCTTTTCTTCCAATTTATCCATTCATTTGCGGCCTCCTTGCTAGTTCCTCCATGGCTCGTAAGCCTATTTCTAACTCTGATAAGAATAGGAGAATTTATTGCCACTCCAGCAACGATTGCTTGCCCTTTCGTCAATCCAGGAAGTTCTTCGATCAAGTCTTTTCCTATACTTTCAACACTACTCCTTATGTTATCCTGATCTGATGGATTCACAATTCTCATCACAACTTGCGTCATGCACTGGCTAAGTATGTCTGAGTCGATCTTGGAGGGTCTTTGACTTATTAAACAAACACCTACCCCAAACTTTCTACCCTCGCTAAGTATTGTTTTTAAAACGTTAAAGCTTCTTGCATCTCTAGATGCAAATCTGTGAGCTTCTTCAATCAGAATAAATACTGGATATTCAAGAGTCTCTCCTTCTTTACTTTTCTCCGCATTTATTCTTGCATTTAGTATTCTTCTCAACAAAACTGAAACAATTATCTCTTGCTCAACGTCATTTAACTCGGACAATTGCAAAATGCTCGCCTGCCCAGGTTTGATCAATTCTGATAAAATTATGTGTTGGTAGTCATCGATAACATCAACATCCTGAATATAGCGCTTAATTCTCCAAATCAAACCGCTTGCAGTAACATCTTTTTCATCTCCTGCAGCTTCGATGATCTTATCTATTAAATCTTGAGAAGTGTACTTTTTCCCGTCTAAATCTTTATAAACCTTATTTAGTAAAGCTTCCATTTTTTCAGTGAGATTTGGTAGCAAATTCAGAAGTTCGTTGTATTCCAATTCCGATAATCTTATCTTTATTTCATCTTTATTGTAAATCTTAATTTGAGGAGCGTAACCCTCATCTTTGAATTCGTCTAAGCCTTCAATTTCCTTTAAGGTGTGGTATTCGCTGTGAGGATCTAAAATTAGTAACGCTGCTCTGTTATAGGGCTTTAACAGCTCTTCAGACAAAACTCCTGCTAAGTAGCTTTTTCCACTGCCAGTAGATGCTAATATACATGCGTGTTCGCTCACAACCAAATTCGTGTCTAAAACAACTGGAACTTCTTCATCTCTATTCAGCAAATATCCAATGTGCAAAGATCCAACTTCATTTTTCTTTTTTTTCATCAAAGTCTCCTGAATTGTCTCAGACTCGGCCAGAAAAATCTGCTGCCCAGGCTTAGGCGGTATTCTTGGGTTTACAAATCCAAGTTTTTCATCATAATAACCTATTATCGATGCCTTTATTTCGAAAAGCTCAAATTCCTTAATACTGATGTTTAAAACTTTAAGTATCCTCTCAGGACTAACATTTGGCTTAGACAAATACAAGTCTGGATAGAGTCTCAAAGGAGATCTTTTCAAAATCCTGCATATGACTTTTCTATCATTTAGCATGTAATAAACAAATTCACCACTTTTAAGCTTAGATTTATCTGGAGTAATGAAAATGAATTCTAATGGTGATTCTGCCGGACCTTTTACTAAACCAATAGGATGCATGCCTGTATTTTTCTCCTTTTGATTTAAGTCTTTTTAGGATAAGGGATTTAATTAACGAATTGACAAAGCTTCAAAGAAAAAATTAAAAAAGATGTTGCAAAAGATTAATCATGGAAGAAGTTGGAAAAGTTACTCATTATTTCAATAAAATCGGTGTTGCTGCAGTAGTTTTATCTAAACCGCTTAAGATTGGAGATAAGATCAAAATAAAGGGTAAAACGACTAACTTTGAGCAAGTGGTTGAATCAATGCAAATTGAGGGCAAAGACGTTAAAGAAGCGATGCCGGGAGATTTAGTTGGAATAAAAGTTATTGATAGAGTTAGAAAAAAAGATGTTGTTTACAAAATAGACTAATTATTCTTCTGGAATATCTATTTTGCCTTCGTCAATTTCCCTTTGAACTTCCTTGGGCTTTTTGCCCTCAACAGTCACCCCCATTGAAACGCAAGTGCCCAAAACTTCTTTGACTGCTGCTTTTAGAGATAAGCTTAGGGTTTCACTTCTCTTCATCTTTGCTATTTTTATCACTTGTTCCATCGTTAAATCTCCCACGAATTCCTTGCCAGTCTTGCTTGACCCCTTTTCTATACCCAATTCTCTCTTGATCAAAGCTGATGTTGGTGGAATTCCAACTTCTATCTCAAAAGTTCTATCTTCCTTGACTATTATCTTAACCGGCACAGATAGGCCATCGAAATCCTTTGTAGCTTCGTTAATTCTGTCAACAACTTCCTTCACGTTCAAACCTAAGGGGCCTATCGCTGGACCTAATGGCGGACCAGGTGAAGCTTTTCCTCCTGGAACTAAAACTTCTACAACCTGCATTTTCACACCTCCATTTTGTCTACTACTCTTACGTGATCTGCTTTTACAGTTACAGGGATTGGTACCACTGCTTCAATCAACTCAACGGTAATTTCATTCTTAGTCTCATCAACCCTCTTAACAACCGCAATCTCTCCCTTAAACGGGCCAGCAATAATCTCAACCTTATATCCTTCCTTTATTTGCTCTGCAGCTTTCCTCGGGGTTAAAAAGTGCTCAACCTCAGCTAAGTTTATCTCACCTTTAACAACACCCTTTATATGTGGTAAACCTCTAATTGCTTTTAATAAATCTTCCATACTTTCTGCTTCAACAACAACGTAACCTTTCAATTCCTTAGGGGCTAAAATTGAGTAAACATCTAAATTGTACTTTCTAACAGCCATCTCCACTAAATTAGCAACAACTCTCTCTTGATTTGCTGTCGTTTTAACAGCAAAAAACTTACTCATTTAAACACCTTTGGTAGAACGTCCATTATTAAGTATACAGCAAAACCAATTGCTCCTACTACAAACATTACAGCTACGGATATCTTAGTCGTTGTTGTAAATTCTTCTCTATCAGGTTTTCTTGCCATTTTTAATACATTGTAGTATTCCTTCAGTTTCTCCTGAATGTTTTTGAACTCCATAGAGTATTGCAATAACCCTTTGTATTTAAGCTTACCTGACAAAGTCTATGCCAAATTTCTTTGTTACAGGGTAACCCTTCTTACCCAGTATTTGCGGTGATTTTACACCTGTAACAATTATCAATGTCCTCATTGAGTTTTCCAATTCTGGATCTATCATTGCCCCCCATATTATCCTTGCATCTGGGTCTATCTTAGAGTATATTTCCTCAACAACGCTCTCAGCTTCCTCTATAGTCATATCTGGACCTCCAGTAACATTTACCAAAGCCGATTTTGCACCAGTTACATCAACATCGAGCAACGGGCTCTTTAAAGCTTTTCTTACTGCTTCTGCTGCCTTGTCTTCGCCACTCGCCTCCCCTAATCCGATCATTGCAACACCACCCTTTTCCATCACAGTTCTTACATCTGCAAAATCAAGGTTAATCAAGGCTGGTTTTGTTATTAATTCAGTAATGCCTTTAACAGCTCTCATTAGTATTTCGTCAGCAACCTTAAATGCTAGTTGCATTGGATAGTTAGGCACGATTTCTAAAAGCTTGTCGTTTGGTATTACAATCACTGTGTCGCTTACTTCCCTAAGTCTTTCCAAACCAGCTTCGGCATTAGACTTTCTAATTGCCCCTTCAGCCGTGAATGGGAATGTTACAATCGATATTGTTAAAGCTCCGACTTCTTGAGCAGCCTCAGCTATAACCGGAGATGCCCCCGTTCCCGTTCCGCCACCTAAGCCGCAAGTGATGAAAACCATATCGGCATCTTCAACTATTTCTTTTATTTCACTCTCGTTTTCTCTGGCAGCCTCTTCCCCAATTTGTGGTAAACTTCCAGCGCCTAAGCCCCTTGTTCTTCTTTTCCCAATCAAAAGTCTCCTATCAGCCTTAGTATAATAAAGATGTTGAACATCTGTGTTTATTGCAATCAATTCAGCACCGTCAACTCCTTCTTCATACATCCTTGTTATCGTATTGCAACCACTCCCACCAACACCTATAACCTTGATAATTGTCCTTAATTCGTGAAGCATTTGTAAAATTTCATCCTCAACGTTTTCCGGCTTTGTAAGTTTGGCTTTTTCTTTCTCTGCCCTTGCCAAAGCTTCTTCGACTATCGATTTCATAATTATCTCTCCAAAACCTTATTAAAAATATCGATTTAGAAAGTATATAAATCTTTGTCCCAAATTTAAATTAATACCTGAGTTAAACATAATAATTCCACGACAAATTTGATCTCATGAAAGTTGCAGCAGTTCAATGCAAAGTTGGAATGGACAACGCGTTTGATTCCGCATTAAGCTTGATAAAAAATGGAGTTGAAAAGGATATTGAGCTTTTTTTGCTTCCAGAATATTTCTCATACAAAAGAGGTGATGATTTCATTGAAAAAACAAGGAAAACGTTGGATTTTTTAAAAAATACGAGTAAAGAATTTTCTTGTACGATTTGTGGTAACGTTTTAATTAAGAGCAGCGATGAATATTTTAACACTGCACATATTTTTAAGAATGGAGATTTAATAGGTAAGCAAGAAAAAGTCCATCCGACAAAATCGGAGAGGGAGATCGGCATTAAATGCGGCAGTGAAATTAGAATTTTTAGAATAAATGGTGTAAAAATTGCAGTTTTGATTTGTGCAGACATTCTTTATCCAGAACTTTGCAGAGTTGCGGGATTAAAGAAGGCAGATATTGTCTTAAACCCCGTTGTATCTTTCAAAAAATCAGAGTTGCCTGCAAAGGAATTTAGAAATTGTCTATACTTCACAAGATCTTTTGACAATGCTTACGCTATCGTTAAAGCTGGAGGCGTGGGTTACACATTTTTATCGCAAGAAGCAGTAGGGAGGAGTTTAATATCAACATTTGAAGGCATAATTGCATGCTATTCGAATGAGGAAAATGCTGAATTGATTCATGCTGAAATTGACGTTGAAAAAATTGATGAATACAGAAAAATCAACTACTCCTTAAAGGATAGAAATACGAAAGCTTACCAAGATTTGTTAAAAACTAACTTCGATTGCTAAATTTCAACAACCTTTTTTCCTCTCTCTGAAGGAATAATCTTAATTTTAGCATTTTTAAATTCCAAATCAAAAGTTTTATTCAGAATTCTATCCAAAAATATTGCTAAGGCTGCTACTTCGCTATGGGGTTGATTTCCTATCGCAATATTCAGATCGCACATCTCATATACCTCTGGAGGCACTTTTTCCGCTCCTACAACAACTAAAACCTTTTTAGCTTTCTTAATTTCATCAATCTTTTCAATCAGTGGTATTCCGTACATCGTTAAATGAACTTTCAAACCGTCAAATGATCCCAAAAATTTTTTCCATTCAACACTTTCTATGAAAAAATCTCCTCCCCACCTTTCAACAACATCCTTTACGCTTTTAAAGACGGAGTCATCGTAAGTGTCAAAATAAATTCCTTTAGCTCCCAATGCTCTTGCTGTTAAAGCCACATGCGTGGATATCCTTTTATCTCTTTTAACTCTATGTCCAAGTCTTAAGACGTATACCTCCATTGCAAGATTTTTTGGTAGCAAATATTTAAACACTTACTCTTATCGAAAAGCATTTTTTGATCGTAAAACATCTATCGAAAATGCTTAACATGCTTAAACTTAAAGTTGACTTACTAATCAAAGGAGTTAGAGGAAATTTAAAGTTGCTTAGACATGGTGGTGGAGGACCAGTAGGAGGCGTGAGTTTAAAAATTAAAGATTTTGTTGTTAACGCTCCGTACATTCAAAGATTTGCAAAATTATCGCCATATGAAGTTGTTAGAGTAAATGACAAAGACAAGCTTTTAAAAAATGGTAAAATGATTGCCGATGTTTTTTTACCCAAGGAGCCAAAATATTACAAACTACATATCGACGGCATTGAAATGAGAAAAATTGTTGCATTGGATGGCATAAACACGCTTGTAACATCCGTTTTAAGGCGTTGCAGTCACAAAAGAAAGTGTGCCTTTTGCAGTTTAGAGCGCGGTAAAGGATATGTTGAAGAAAAAAAGCCTGAACAGATTGCTGAAGTTGTTAGATTAGCAGTTGAAGAAGATAAAAGTAGGAGTTTGGTCATAACAACTGGTACGCCATCAACACCAGACAAGGGGGCTTTATTAATAGCTAGGGTTATTAAAGCCGTAAAAGAAGTTGTAAACGTTCCAATACAAGTCCAAATTGAGCCTCCTGAAAAGTTAGAGTTTATCGATACTTTGTATTACGCTGGAGCAGACGCAATTAGCCTGAATGTTGAAACATTTGATTTAAAAATAAGGCACAAAGTTGTTCCAGAAAAACCATCGATTGAAAAGTACATAAAATGTTTAAAATATTCATCAGAACTTTTCGATAAAAACGTTAGCTCGTGGATTCTTGTTGGTTTGGGAGAGTCTTTTGAAAGCGTAATTGAGGGAAGCTTGAAGCTTTGCGAAATCGGAGTTATACCCTTCATTGTTCCATACCGTCCTAATAACGGCAGGCGTTCATGCAATTCTAAATATTTGATGAAAATTTACGCTAGAGCAGCTGAAATTATGAAAAGCTATGGCATTAAGCCAGAAGGGGTTGCTGGATGTATAAAATGCCAAGCTTGCTCAGCTATAAGCGAAGCTTTCAAAATTATCGACAATTATCAAACAGAAGATTTATAAATTTATTATTCAGATTTTTAGCATGAAATCCTCGAGAATCAAAGGATTTTATAAGCTAAGCATTGAAGAAAGACTAGACAAGGTTGCAGAATTTTCCAGATTAAGCAAGGAAGAAAAGAGTCTTATTTACAGAACCTCTTCCCTTCCAATTGATGTTGCTGACAGAATGATTGAAAATGTTATAGGAACGTTTGAATTGCCATTTGCGGTAGCAACGAATTTTTTAATTGATGGAAAAGACTATCTAATTCCAATGGTTATTGAAGAACCGAGTGTTGTTGCAGCCGCAAGCAATGCAGCAAGAATGGCTAGAGTTAAGGGAGGTTTTAAGACATCTTACAGCGGTTCGATCATGATAGGACAAATTCAGGTTACAAAGCTTAAAAATCCGCATGCTGTGAAGTTTGAAA
>JAGGXN010000116.1 GCA_021163065.1 Archaeoglobaceae archaeon
TATTTCGTAGTTTTTGAATTCATCGTTTTTCATAGGACAATATAAAATTTTAGTATTACAGCAACGAAATTTTTAGATGAAAATTTAACATATTTGTACAACTGAAAAGATTCTGACAGTAATTTTGAAATAGAGTATTATGGGAAGATTCAATTAAACTCTACTCACAATTGCAAATTAGTTATTTAATTATTTAATTTAATAATAAAAATTTACATGTATTCAAACAGTGTGGAATTCCGAACTCTTCTACCAATTAAACGTTTAATTGTATCAAAGTCCCTTTCGTACATTTCTCTAAGCTGAGGTTTGTAAAGTATAGCAGCAGGATGGTAGATTGCGATAATGCTTATTCTCTTGCCCCAACACTCAACGTTAAAAACTTTGCCTCTTACAGCAGATATGCTTGAAAACTCTAAGTTATAATGCTTAAAGATGAAAGATGCTGAAAATCTGCCCAAACATACAATTACATCGGGTTTTATAACATTAAGCTGTCTTAACAAATATGGACTACAAGCCTCTATTTCTTCAGGTAGAGGATCTCTGTTTTTAGGAGGACGACATTTTAGTATATTTCCAATAAAAACGTCTTTTCTTGTTAGTCCAATTTTATTTATCATCTCGTTTAGCAGTTTTCCAGCATTTCCAACAAATGGTCTGCCTTGTAGGTCTTCTTCTTTTCCAGGGGCTTCACCTATAAAAACGATAGATGCGTTTTCGTTGCCCTCTCCAGGAACGTAATTGGTTTTAGTTTTCCACAAGTCACACTTTCTACATTTCTTTATTTCTTCTTCAATCGTTTTTAGCGTATCCATTAACGCAATTAAAAAATTAAGGTTTAAAATTTTAAGGCTTTGTTCCAGAAATTATAACAACGAGCTTACTCCAAAAAAAGTATGGGCCAGTTTCTACATATTCTACGTTTTTCAAGCCCGCTTTTAAAAACCAAGAAACGCATTGTTGGGTTGAGGGAAAGAGCATTATACTTTCAGCAAATTTCCTTACTAAAAAATTCTCAGGCCTTCTTGGAGCCAATATAACAACTTTCCCACCACTTTTCACAACTCTTACCATCTCTTCAATACCTTTTAACGGATTTGGCCAATATTCTATGCTTCCTGCAGAAATGGCTGCATCAAAACAGTTATCTTTAAAAGGTAAATTTTCTGCATCCCCTCTTACAAATTTGACCTTAGAAAACCGATTAATAGCTTTAGCCATCTGTTCAGGAGTTAAATCTAAAGCAACAACGTTTTTTTCATCCACTCTATTAACAATCTCCTCGGTCGTAAATCCTGTTCCACAACCAACTTCTAATACAAGATCTTCGTGTTCTAAATCAGCCATATCAACAACTATTTTACGCATTTCATTTGAGTAGAAAATTGGATTTACTCTGTCATAAATTTTTGAAAAGTATCGATAAAAAATTCTAGCTCTCTTCTTATTTTCTAGTATACCCATAACGAATTACTCTTTGTCTTTTTCCTTTTCCTTAAAGTATTCTTCCAACGGTATTTTTCCATGTTTAACAACTTTTGTGTTTATTTGTACAATATCTCTTGAAATAACTCTACCTCTAACCGTCTTTCTTTTCCTCATTCCCTTTCTCTTTGCTCTATATCCAACACCACCTGACAGCAAAATTTTCTTTCTAACAGTTCCGGGTATGTCGGGTCTTATTGGAAATCCGTCTTTATCACTCCCTCCAGTAATTTGAAGTTCATAGTCAGGTGGGAGTTCTACAAGTGTACCATTTATAACATCTCCTACTTGTTTTCCTATAAGTCTGTTTGCATTTGCCCCACTTATTACTTTCTGATAAGCTCTTCCAGTTTTTGGATCAGAGATCACTACTTTGAACTCCATTGCAACCACCTTTCATAAGCTTAAAATGAGATTTATAAAACTATTGTTGTGCATTGAAATAAAGCCAAAAAATTTTAATTGAGCCTAAAAAGTAATATTTGATTCTTTTAGTATTTATGTTTATTACTCCTAAACGTATATAGAAAAGTTTATTAATTGATGTAAGCAATTATTGCTATGAGTAAGGTTGTTTATATAATGCCTGTAAATCCAGAAAAAGAAATTCTACTTGAAAGCATAAAAAAGATTGATCATCCAATTCAGAAAGTTTATTTACTTCTTGGGAAAGATGACAACGAATCCCAAAAAGCTGCAGAAGAAATTGAAAAAACTTTGAATGTCTTAATTGAGGTTGAAAAAACGTATATTGATGAAAACGATGTTTATTCTGCTGTATTGGAAATATTGAAGATAGTTAAAAGGGAAATTTCGGAGGGAAATGAAGTTATTGTTAACGCAACTGGTTCTACAAAAACGGTTTGTATAGCATGCTATATCGCATCGCAATTATCAAGGAGTAAATTTTACATGATGATGCAAAAGGTCGAGAATGGAAAAGTTGTAAATGAAATTGTTGAATTGCTAATTCCACCGTTAAAGAAAATTGGAGAAGATAAGGTTACGATAATTAAAATAATAAGCGAAGAAGGAGGGGAGGTTGAATCGATTAACAAACTTATTGAACTGTTAGAGGGGAAAACTAAAGATCAAAAGGAGTACATGGCTCAAAGAGCAAGAATGAGTTATCATCTAAAAGGGTTGGAGGAAGATGGGTTAGTTGTCATGCAGAGAGAAGGGAAAAATGTTAAAATTAAGCTAACTGAGCTTGGAAAAGCCTATGCGTTGATGTATCAATAAATATATTAAAAGAACAGTTAATTTTTCTTTGCATGCTTAATGCACTGTTTATTGTTGAAGAAAACTACAAGTTCAAAGAAATTGAAAAACTAATGCTATCTGAGTTTTTTGTCGATTACATTGGCAAGTTAGATTCCAGCCTTTCAGCCATTAGTAAGTTGGAATTCGGATATGATATATTTTTTCTTTTGAAAGATCCATCTTACGAGGAAATTTCCGCAGTTAACAGATTAATTAAAAATAAAGTTGTTGTTTACCAAACAACAAATCCTAATAATTGGATTGTTAATGGAAGGGATAAACTACTCGTTTACGATTTAAAATCAAACTTGAACGATAGTCGAAAGATAATTTTAAAGGCATCTAATATGGTTGGGAAGGCAAATTACTTTAAAGGTGTTGAAAAAATTGCAGCATTCAATCCATTTCATGTAGATTTAAGCTGGGAGGTTGTACTTAATGGCAATGACTCTACAAAGGCTATGGTTGGGGATTTAGCTTTACGTAGTGGAAAAGATGTTATCATTGGTCAAAGAATTAGAAATTTCGTATTTTTCTCTTGTGATATCCTTTCAGATGAAGTTATGAATGTAAAAATGGACAACGGGAGATTTGTATTTAATTTATTAAGCGATCTCTTGGGTGGTGCAGAGATAGTGGAATAGTTATGGCATTCCCAACTTCCTAAACAAACTCCTTGCAGCTATCACCAATGGATCCCAAACCCTCGATTCAGGGGGATAATATGGAAAGTCTGTAAAGAAGAAGTCTTTTACATCAGCACCTTTGTACAGCAAAGCTGAAGCGCCGTAAATTCTTTTTGCAACGTCCTTTCCTACGCATTGAACACCTAAGACCTTTCCATTTTTGTCTGCAACGATTTTTAGATGAATCGTTCCATCACGCATGTATTTTGCACTCGTTCTTGAAGTTATGAATGACGAAACTACATTGTATTCCTCTCTAATAGCTTCTTTTTCACTTAATCCAACTTTTCCGATTTCTAAGTTAAAGAAACCTGTAATTTGACTTTTTAAAGATCCTGGATATTCCATATATCCTTCAGCCATGTTCACTCCTGCAACATATCCCATTTTGTTTGCAGGAGTTGCCAACGGAATCCAGTCGACTTTTTTTGTTACAACATTAATACTTTCAGCACAATCTCCAGCAGCGTAAACGTTCTCAATGTTCGTCTCCATTCTTGAATTTGTCGCTATAGCTCCTGTTTTTCCAATTTTTACCCCCAACTGTTTGGCTAATTCGATATTTGGTTCGATTCCAACAGCTACAATTGCCATGTCACATTTATATTCACCTTTGTTTGTGATAACTTTCTCAACCTTGTCTTTGCCTTCAAAGGCTACAACTCTTTCGTTAAACTTAAAATTAACGTACTTTTCCATCTCTGCCTTGAGTATTGCTCCTATCTCTGCATCGTACTCGGGCAAGGGATATTCCTTGATTTCGATAATTGTAACTTTTTTATCAATTCTTAGAAAAGCTTCAGCCATCTCAACGCCTATGTAACCAGATCCAATTATTACGATGTTCTCGGCATCTTTTGCCAAAGCTTTAACTCTTTCACCATGTTCAATGTAATTAACGCAAGAAATACCATCTAAGTCTTCATTTTCCACATTTAGCTTAGATGCTCTTGAGCCCGTTGCAAAGAGCAATTTATCCCACTCGTATTTTTCCCCTCCAGCTATTAAATAGCCATCACCAACTTCTTCAACTTCCTTGCAAATGTTAACGTTAATTCCCCTCTCTCTTTCAAAAAATTCAACATCATAGGTGCATAAATCTTTAAAATTTTTTACAACGTTTCCTACGTAAAATGGAATGCCACATGGGGCATGACTAACGTAAGGGGATTTTTCAAAGACAGTAACATTCCATTTGGGCTGTAATCTCTTTATTCTTGAAGCAGCAGCCATTCCTGCAGCTCCACCGCCAATTATTGCTACGTTCATTTATTGCCATAAGTAATGAAAAATATTTAAAAATTTTCAATCATCACATTTCACAATGGTATCGCCGATCATCCTCTCTTGAAAGGGCGCATCCAAGATATTCTCTTACATCTCTTGTCAATTCTACAACTATGCAAAAATTTGGAATAAAACGTTTGAATGGACTTTTCCTTAACAATTTTGTAAAAATTCCATTCTCAACAACTTCAACCTCAACTCTTATTGTATACGCACCACGCTCAAATCGTTGCATTAGTTGTAAGCTTTCATTGCTAAGTCTGAAATCCAAATATTTTGTTACGCTTTCATACCCTTTAACACTAAACTGTGCTGCCATACTTTCTTCTGATGGATTGGGATAAGTATCGTATTCTCTAACTAGAGCAAATCTAAGATTTCTAACATTGCCCTTATTTTCAGGCATAAACTCAACGTTTAAGCTTAGATTCAAGACGCTTGTAATTCTTGCCCCGCTGTTGACAAAGGTTAGTGGTAGAACAATGCTTGGTCTAAATGCCGTATCTTGCACATGCTGGAAGTAGCACATTCTTGGAGGTAAAACATCAATTTTTCCAGATCTAAGGTGTGTATAATAAGCTGAGACAACTGATATAATAATAGCAATAACTGGAATAACATAAGTAACAATCCACGGTATAACTGATATAAGGTCTGCCATAATCCCATGCAAACTTAACTTACTCCAAATCGAGATAATGTCGAAGCAACTCATACTATTTTGGTGCGTCACTCCAACTTACTTTGTCTTTTTTAGAGTTCTTCTCCAATTTTTTCTTCTGATCTTCTTCAAATTTTTCTTTTAATTCTCCCTCTTCAGCTGAATCAACCCAGCTGCACATAACATCATTTACTATAATAAATTTTATTTAAATTTTTGTTTGGTAGGTTTTAAAGGGTCCATCTTAAAAAATAGCCCCGGAGGGATTCGAACCCTCGTCGCCGGCTCCAAAGGCCGGAATGATTGACCGCTACACCACGGGGCTATGATCTCATTTAATGTAGTAGCTAACTTGATGATAAATTTTTTGCTTCTTAAACTAGCTTTCTTTAAGTGCTATAAAAACACTAAATAAAATTAACCCCGCTCCAATAAGCTGTTTGAATTCGAATATTTCCGAAAAAACAGCATATCCGAAGAAACCAGCTGATACTGGTTCAATCAATGCTAAAATCGGTCCCTGCTCAATTTTGCAGTATTTAATTCCATAGTTGAACAAAATAAAAGCCAAAGCAGTAGGGATTAAACCTAAAGCTAAAATCCAGTAGACAGTATTTAAATCTATTTTGATGGGGAACAAAAATAGAGTTGGAGACAAAATTATAGACGCTACTAAGAGGTTTATGAAAACTATCTGAATTGACGACATAAATTCCCTGACTTTTTTTGTCAGTATGAACACGAGAGAATAACAAATACCTGAAAGAAATCCAAAGAGTATTCCGATGTTTAAATTGCCATAAGGAGAGAGCATTAGATATAGTCCTAAGATTCCTATAGGGATTGCAAACCAACCCATTTTGTCTATCTTCTCCCCCATTAGGTATGCAATAGGAATAACATACAGTGGTGCCATATACAAAAGCAAAGCTGCTGTAGCAGCTTCGACAAGCTGAATTGAGGAAATATAGAATGTTATTGTAAAAACGTTCGTTATTGCTAAGAGTAAAACAAGTTTGGGATTTTTAATTCTGATTTCTTCTTTAGTTAAAATGACCAACAGTGATAGATACAATAGGCCAGTAAACAGCCTAAAAAAGGCAACTTGAGTCGGATGCATGTGAACGTTTCTAACAAAAACGGCTAAGGAACCCATCATGATTGCTGAGATTAATATTGCTATTGCTCCCTTGTTCATTGCAATAAACACAATGCTGAATTAATAAGTCTTTAGCTGGGCACAAAATTTTATAATTTTAAAGCTTAATTGCGATGGCGATGATGAAAGGGCCCCTCTGAATTGTGATGAGGGTTTTGAGTTCTGAGCCTAAAAAATCAAAATTGTGAAAGATATATCACTCTTTTTAGAACTTTATTGTTATATTTCAGTACTTTCTGTTTTAAAGTGAATGAAACGAGTATGAACAACGAAAAATTACAAGCTTGGGCAAAAATAAATCATTTAAAAAAATAGAAATTTCATTGTTGTGATGGCTTTACTTCGATCTTATATTTCTTACCTTCAATCTCTACCTCGAACTTACCCTTAATTTCTCCCGCCACTGCAGGGAATGGTTCCTCTTCGATCTCTCCTTTCAAGAATTTCAATCCAGTTTGGGGGAATAGGGCGTAAATCAAAACGTTCTCTTCGGTTGGTTCAATTCCATGCTCCTCTAACTCCTTCTTCCTTTTTTCATACTCTGGTTCAAGTAAATCTGCTGGTCTGCAATCAATTGGTTTCTCATCTCCTAGGATTTTCTTTACTATCTCTTCTTTTATTGGAGCTGGAGTTCTACCATACATACCTTTAACCAAATCTCTTGTCTCTTTTGTCACCACTTTATATCTTTCACCCACCAAAACGTTTATTACTGCTTGAACACCAACAATTTGGCTTGTTGGAGTAACTAATGGTGGATAACCTAAATCAGCTTGAACTCTTGGAGTTTCTTCCAAAACTTCTTCAAGCTTATCTAAAGCATTTTGCTCTTTAAGCTGCGATATTAGATTTGAGAACATACCGCCTGGAATCTGGTACTTTAAAACCCTTGTATCTGGGATTGTTGATAACATGCTTATGTATCCTGAGTACTTTTCTCTGAGCTTTAGCATGTACTGTCTTATTTCCAAAAGTACGTCCATGTTAACACCAGTATCGTATCCCAATTGCTCTAAAGCGTAAACAATCGATTCTGTAGGTGCATGCGAAGTGCCACAAGCCCAAGGTGAGATGCAAGTGTCTATCATGTCCGCTCCAGCTTCAACGCTCTTTAGTAAAGTCATGGAAGCCATACCGCTCGTATAATGGGTATGAACGTTTATTGGCAAAGATATTTCCTTCTTCAAACTTTTAACTAATTCATACGCAATTTTTGGGTCCATCATTCCTGCCATATCCTTTATGCAGATTGAGTCGACTTCCAATTCAGCCAACTCCTTTGCAGTTTCAACGTACTTTTCAATCGTATGCACGGGAGAGACAAGATAGCAAATTGTGCCCTGAACGTGTGGTGCTCCATATTTCTTAGCTGCTTTTATAGCTGTTACAAGATTTCTAACGTCATTTAATGCATCAAATATTCTGAAAAAACTAATTCCTAATTCAGCAGCCTTCTTAACGAATTTTTCAACAATGTCATCTGGGTAATGTCTATAACCAACAAGATTTTGACCCCTCAAAAGCATTTGCAAGTGTGCATTTTTAACTCTCTTTTTAAACTCCCTAATTCTGTCCCACGGGTTCTCATTTAAAAATCTATGTGCAGCATCAAACGTTGCACCACCCCACATTTCCATAGAATAGATGCCCGATTCATCAAAAGCTTCGATAATTGGAATCATGTCTCTTGTTCTCATTCTTGTAGCTGCCAAAGATTGGTGCCCATCTCTCAAAGTCAGATCAATAATTTTAACCTTCATAGCAACTTTAAAGCATGCAAAGTATTAATTTTTTTTTAAAATTCATCATTTTTTCAAGTATTCTTTACTTCCATTTTGGTTTTCAATTCTTCCAATAGAACACAAGCTTGGCAGATGTCCTTTGATGTTGGCTCTCCACATTTTTTACATTTGTTCAGCTTTATTTGAGGATATAGTTGCTTTAAGCAGGGTATTAAATTTTCAAAACCACGCATGATTGAGAATTTCCTGCCAGGATATTTGTTTTCGAATTCATAAAGAAAGTCCCTTATTGCAGCCCTAACTGGGAAGTAACTATAAGGGCACTCATCCATGTCTTGTGGTAAGTTATGTAGTAAACCATAGATCACCACTTCCTTTTCATAAATTTCCCTCATTGGTTTTATTCTCAAAATTAGATTTTCTTGTATCCTTTGTGGGATTAGTCTAGCTAAGCGTTCTATGTCTCCATGAACGTAATTCAGCATTATAGTTTGAGTTTCGTCATCCAAATTGTGACCAGTTGCTAGCTTTGTAGCGTTCAACTCTCTTGCAGTTTTGTTTAGCAGATATTTTCTAAAGACTCCACAATAACTGCAAGGTTTTTTGTCGCCAATTTTTACCATTTCATCTAAAGTCAAACCAAAGTTTTCCTTAAAAGATACAATATAGTGCTCAATTTCAAGCATTTTTGTAACTTCTTTAGCAATTTTTACGGTTGGAGGGCGATAACCCTCTATTCCTTCGTCAATTGTTATAGCAACAAATTCAAGATCCCTTCTCTTCCCATAAAGTTTTTTTAAAACATATGCGAGAACAACGCTGTCTTTACCACCACTCAAAGCTATTGCAATTTTATCATTTTTTTCAATCATCTTGTATTTATTCACAGCATACTTTACTCTCTTTTCAAAATCTCTTATGAAGTGCTTTTTGCAAAGATGTCTATTTGAATGTCTCTGGTATATTACTGCTTTTCCATTACACAAGTCACATTTAAGCACATCGCAAATTTAAGCCTCTGCTTTAATAATCTTTATGAGGTTTAATTTTATATAACTTATCTTAAATCCAAAGCTGATGGAAATAATAGACAGATATAAATCGATGAACAAGCATAAATGGAGAATTATGGACGGCATATTCTATTATTTATGGGACTACGAGTTCGTTCCAATAGAATTAATTTCAAAAAAAGCAAACTTGAATGTTGGTAAAGTGGAATCAATTCTGAGAGAATTAAGCGATGAAAAAATGGTAGAAAATAAAACTACTGAATACTTAGGCTCTACATTTACTTTTATTGGCTTATCGGTCTATTCTTTGCATAGATTAGTTAGAAGGGGAAAAATAGATATGATCGGAAAAAAGATGGGAGAAGGCAAGGAGAGTGTTGTTTACAATTGCTACTCAGAAAAATATGGAGAATGTGTGATAAAATTTCATAGGGTAGGATATCCAAGCTTTAAAAAAGTTAAAGAAAAGAGAGATTATGGAACTTTACATTTTTCAATCTTAACAATCAGATCTGCAAGAAATGAATACAATGCATTGAGAAAACTGACAGGATTAGCTGTGCCAAAGGTTTATGCATGGGAAGGGAATGCCGTTTTAATGGAATTAATTGATGCAAAAGAATTGTTTAGAGTTAGATTGGAAAATCCAGAGGACGTTTTGGAAATGATAAT
This sequence comes from Archaeoglobaceae archaeon, assembly GCA_021163065.1. GTDB lineage: Archaea > Halobacteriota > Archaeoglobi > Archaeoglobales > Archaeoglobaceae > B5-G16. The sequence goes on from JAGGXN010000116.1 coordinate 9,972, forward strand.
TGATGAGACAAGGGCAATGTTTTTGAGAGATGTAATTCACTGCGATTTAAGTCAATACAACATACTCGTTAATCCTGAAGGAGTCTGGATAATAGATTTTCCACAATCTATTACAAAAGAGCATGAAAACTGGGAATGGTTTCTGAGGAGAGATGTGGAAAACGTTCTAAATTATTTTAGAAAAACTTACGGTATAGAAAAAGATATTAATGAAGTAATAAAGTACATTAGGAAGGAATGAGTTGCATATTCGGTGTTGACATAATAAAAGGTTCGATACATGGTAAAAGAAAACCGAGCTATGCTGTTTTTATAATTAAAGATGATGGCTTTATGGAAAAAATCGTTTCAAAGAACAAGCTATTTAGAATGGTAAGGCAATACAAGCCAAGTATCGTGTCTTTTGATAGCATTTCAGAAGTTTTTAGTTCTAAAGAGGAATTAATAAAATTTTTAAAAGAAATACCTCCTCAAACAAAGCTCGTACAAGTTTCCAGTATTGAAAGGGGTTCTTTACCATACTTATCGAAAAGATATGGCTTAAAAATTGGCCTTAGAAATCCGATGGATGAGGCAAAAGCCTCTGCATACTTGGCAAGCTTTGGAATTGGTGATGAGATTTCGATGTTTGTTGATAAAACCGTGATAACGGTTTCAAGAAACAGAAGCCTTGGAAAAGGCGGATGGAGGCAAAATAAATACAGAAGAAAAGTTCACGATTCTGTAAGACAAGTATATAGAGAGATAAAAAGGAAACTCGATGAAATGGGTTTGGAATATGAAGAAGAAGTTAGAAAAGGCTATGGGGGGATATCCAAAGGCATTTTAATCGTAAATGCTGATAAGGCTAGCATTCCAATAAATTCATTTAAAACGAGGGACGTGCAAGTTAGAGTTGAAGCTGTTGAAAAGGATAAGATAGAATTTATACCATTGAAAAGGACAAAAATACACACTATTGTTGGTATAGATCCTGGAACTACAACGGCAGTAGCAATTTTAGATTTGAATGGAAATTTATTGGGAGTTAAAAGTCAAAAGAATTGGAAATTGCATAACGTCATTGAATACATTCTATCTTTTGGTAAGCCTATCGTAATTGCTACGGATAAAAGCACACCACCAGACTATGTTTTAAAGATTAAAGCAGCTTTTAACGCAATTTTATATGCTCCTAAGGACGACCTAAGTGTTGAGAAAAAGAAAAATTTGGCTTCATATTACAAATTTGTGAATGATCATGAGAGAGATGCCATTGCTGCTGCAAAAGATGCTTTTAATTCTTACAAAAACAAATTGATGAGTGTAGAAAAGAGAATTCCTGCGGGTTTTGATTCTGATAAAATAAAAGCTGAAATACTTAAAGGAGTACCATTAAAAGATCTTTTAAAGGAGGAAAAGGAAGTTGTTAGAAAGGAGAAGGTTGTTCATGAAGAAGTTTCACATGAAGATGTAGAAAGAAAGGAGAAACTAATTAAGGAGTTAGAAGAGGAAAACAAAATTTTGAAAGATAAAATATCTGAATTGAAAAAAGAAGTTGAAAGATTAAAAAGTAAAATTGTAAGTTTGTCAAGGAAGGAGCATGAAAA
>JAGGXN010000215.1 GCA_021163065.1 Archaeoglobaceae archaeon
GAAGAAGACATAAAAAAGAGAAAGGAATTTCTAAGGAAAATAGGATACAAACTCTAACTGCTTAACAATATTTTTGCATTTTTCCAATTTTCCCTGACTATCTCGAAGTTTCCAATTACCCCGCTGTGAATAGAATAAAAGATGTAACATAAGTATGTGCATCCTTTACACTCGCGGTAAATACTCCTTAATCTATCAAACTCTGGAGAATCCCACATTCTCGGCAATTCAAATATGGTTGTTACTGGACTGCGGACATGACAGCCCGCAACTCGGCCAAGATGATCAATCATGAAGAAATTCGTCAAGGCACGGCATTTCCATATTCTTTTCCCATCTAAGAAAAGCTGCTTAACAGCCTCTAAGATCTTAGTGGTGATAAGCATACCAGAATTATTCTTCTTTAATTGAATCAGATCATCACAAAGCTTGACCATCGCTTCTTTATCCACTATTTCAAATTCATCATTTTTCCTGCCTATGTTGAATAGCTGTTCAGATTCAACTGGGACATCGTAGGAATAGAGGCAATAGAGCACCGGGATCTTTTTCGCAAGAAAATATTTAGTGTAATCTACAATTTCATATAGATTCAACTGAGATATTGTAGGCGATACGCATACGTTTATGCCTTCTTTGTGCAGTGTCTCAATAGCTTCCATAGCCTTTTCCCAAGACCCCTTAACTCCTTTGATGTAATCATTTATCTTTGGATTTAACGAGTCTAGAGAAATGGCAACGAAATCTACGTTGCGAAGCGCATCAATTTTTTCTAATGCAAGACTTCCATTATCATAAACGGTTGTAACAAAATATTGCGATGCATACTCCAAAATTTCATCTATATCCTCCCTAAGAAGAGGAGATCCTCCGGAGAAAACTATCTCCACAACGCCAAGCTCTCTAAGAATATCTAACCCCATCTTTATTTCGTCGGTTGACAGCTCCTTCACATTCTTCTGTTCCCGCCAGACATTGCATCCTCTACATCGATAATTGCATCTTTTTGTGATTAGCCACTGGACATGATGTGGTCTATTTGGAAGTAATGTGCATTTAAGAATGCGTGCAGCTTTTCTGGCAGTTATCTTCAAGGCTTTTCACTAATAGAGTTTGTTTGACTACTATGTTTTATGCTAAATATTTTAATTTTATTTTAATTTAACGTCGCACCTCCAATGTAGGAATGCTAGCCTCTAATAAAACATATTAAATTATCCATTCAATTAGAACACAAATGCCAAAATCTCCAGAAAAACCAATGATATCAATAATTATTCCAACCTTCCAGGAAGGCGAATACATAACAAATACGATGTTAAACCTGAGAAAAGCAGCTAAAGACTTTCCTATCGAAATTATAGTTGTTGATGGCGGCAGCGTTGACGACACGGTTGAGAAAGCGAAAAATTTCACTAACAAAGTTTACAGGATAGGACGTGGCATAGCGAAGGCGCGGAATTTCGGGGCGAAACATTCAAATGGAGATATATTACTTTTCATGGATGCCGACGTTACTTTACCCAACGGTTTTGCAGAAAAACTTGTAGAAACATTCAGAAACCCGGAAGTTGTTGGCGCCACGTGCAATATTATGCCATTAAAACCTAATTTTTCTGAAAAAATCTTCTTCAGCTTTTATAATGGGTTACTTAGATTTATCAGCCGCTTTAAACCTCACTCTAGAGGAGAATTCTTAGCTGTAAGAAAATCAGCGTTCTTTGCAATTAACGGTTTTAACGAAAACTTACCTTGCATCGAAGATCATGACCTTGCCATGAGACTTTCAAAAGTTGGAAAATTCGTTTACATTAAGGATTTAACAGTTTTTGAATCAATGAGGCGGTTTAGGAAACTCGGCCTTCCAAGAGTTATTTACACATGGTTTATAGACTATTTATTCTACACAATTCGAAAAAAACCTGTTTCAAAAGAATGGAAGGCAGTCCGCTGAAGAGTTGAGATTCCACAAGTTAGGTATAAATTTTAAATGTTTATGGGGATTAACATTAGTTTTCATGACAAAATTCAGATTCGAAGTTGAAACATGTAAGATTAAGGGGTTCATGAAAATTTTAGCATTGTTGATCTCCCTTTCATTTTTAACTTTTCTATTATTTATGTTAGAACCGGAACTTTTTAACATGAATTTCTTGGCCTACACGCTTGTATTCGACTTTCTTTATGTCTTTACAATTTTTCTGTCAAAGGGAGAAAACCTAAAGAAGCTTGCTATTCTCCTTTGTGGTAATGTTTTGAGCTTTGTCTGGAATTGTCTGTATCCTCCGCTTATTCTGTCATACTTTCACAGGTATTCCCTTTCAAACAGGATTTTTCAGTTTATAAATCCAGTTGTTAACGCTTTTTGGATAATTTCAATGTGGGCGTTTGGTTTTTCATTAGTTACTGTTCAAAAGTCGACGGAGGATACCGATCTTTGATTTTGGAAGTCATATTTATTGTTTTTTCAACGATAATCTTCTTATACGTTGTAAGGCATCTAATCTTTACGTTGGCAGTTTTGTGTAAAAAGCAACAAAAGAAACAACATTCTTATGGCTGTTATTATCCGTCGGTTACCGTTTTGATTCCTGCTAGAAACGAGGAAAAAGTGATTGGCAGAATCCTTAGAAGAATGGCAGAATTAACTTATCCTAAAGAAAAATTGCAAGTAATAGTAATAGATGATGGTTCGGAAGACAAAACCGGAGCAATAGCGGGACTATTTGCAGATCAGTATGATTTTATTGGCGTAATTCATAGAAGCCCTCATGAGGGTGGTCAGGGAAAAGCTTCTGTGC
>JAGGXN010000029.1 GCA_021163065.1 Archaeoglobaceae archaeon
TACCTGAAGAAATGAGAGACAAGATTGCTACTGAGGAAGATGCAAAAACTCTGGATGAGCTTAAGGAATTCCTAAAGAAAGTTGACCACCCCGTCGTCAAAGGAGTCGTTAGAGAGGTTGATGGACAGAAGATTACTGAAGGCTGGAAAGAGGAAGAGGAGGTCGTTGAAGAGGTAGAAGAGGTTGCAGAAGAAGCTGCCCCAGCAGCAGCTCAAATGCCAATGCAAATGCCGACGATGCAGATGCCTGCACAAGTAGGCTTCCAACTTCCAATGCCTCAGCCATCGGCTGCACCAACTGGCGGAATCAAGCTCGTAATTAAAGATGCAAAGATAAAGATTGACAAGGTAATAATAAGAAAGGCTGAGGAGAAAAAGAAGTGATAGGATGGAGGAGAAAAAGAAGGCGAAGATAATATTGAAAGGGGCAGTAATACACGTTCCTGAGCTAATAATCGAGGAGGAGGAATAGTTGGTAGTAGTTGCAGTAACAGGCAAAGGAGGGACGGGTAAAACAATAGTTTCAGCCCTCCTCATTCATTTTATTTCAAAGGTGACAACGAGAGTCTTGGCAGTGGATGCAGATCCAGACTCAAATTTACCAGACGCTTTAGGGGTAGCTGATCAAATCAAGAAAACCCTTGGAGATATTAGAGAAGTGTTTCAGGTTAGCAGAGACGATATGGGAATGATGAACAAGGAACAGTGGCTGGAAGGGAAAATCTACACCGAGGCTATTTGTGAATGTGATTCTTATGACCTTCTAGTAATGGGAAGACCTGAAGGTGAAGGTTGTTATTGTTTTGCAAACTCCCTTTTAAGAGGGATTTTGAGAAAGCTGATGAGACATTACGACTACATAATAATAGATAGTGAAGCAGGCTTAGAGCACTTCAGCAGAAAAACGATAGATACTGCTGATTACATATTGGTTGTTACTGACATGTCCAAAAAAGGACTTTCAACTGCTAAACGAATTAAAGAGATGTCTAAGGAGTTGAAGCTTGATTTTAAAGGGATATATCTTGTTGGAAACAGAATTATGTCAAAGGAGGCGGAGGAAATAATAAAGAAATTTGCTGATGAGGAGGGAATACCACTTATAGAGTTTTTACCCTATGATGAAAAAATCTCTGAGTTGGATTTAAGAGGAGAGCCAATAACGAATTTACCTGAAGACTCAGAGTTCGTCAAAAAGGTTAAAAAAATTGCTGAACTGATAGTAGGAGTTAGTATCAAAGTTTAGGAGGTTTGTTTTATGAATTTAGAATCTTTCTTAGAGATGTTAAAAAAATATGACGTTGAAGGTTTTGAAAACGTCCAGATTGAAGGGGACTTGGAAATAGAGGTTGAGGGAGAGAATATTAATCTTTCAATGCTTATGGCATACTTACCAATCATTCAGGAATTTCAGGGGTTTTTGTATCATGCAAATGCTGCAATGTCATTTATCAGTAACTTTTTAAGATTTGATAATACTGTTAGTGGGAATAATATGAATATTAAAAATATTAAAAATTAAAGGTTTAGGGGAGGAGAGGAAAATGGCTAAAAAATTTACCCTTGAAGAGTTTATAGAACTGCTCAAAAAGTACAATGTTGAAGAGCTTGAAGGTGTACACATCGAAGGAGATTTGGAAATAGAAATTGAAGAAGGAGCTGGGGTAGATTTAACCGCTTTGACTGCAGCCTATACACTTTTAAGCGAATTTGGAAACTTTTTGTACCACACAAACATGGCTTTAAGCTACTTGCAAAGACTTTCAACAATGCTTGGGATACCAACACCATTTGCGATGCCCACAGCAGCACCAGCACCGACACCAGCAGTTCCTGAAGTGCCAGAGATAAAATTGCCTGAGAAACTTGTTGAGGCTAAGTTTGAGCCTTATAAGATGGAGTATCCTGGGGTAATTGAAGAGGTAACATTAGGTGCAACGAAAAAGGAGGGGGGAACAAGAGGCTATACATTGACAGTTGGTGGAGAGAGGAGTTTACCATTTTACATATTTGATAAGCCACAACCACACTTACCAATCATAGCTGTTGATGTTTTTGACATGAGAATTGGGTTGGCTAAAGCGGTAAGAATGCACTACGATGATGTCATGGATGATCCAGCAGAATGGGCTAAGAAGGCAGTTAACAAGTATGGAGCTGATTTAGTTACGATTCACTTAATTAGTACAGACCCATTGATAAAGGACACACCTGTAAATGAGGCCGTGAAAGTTTTGGAAGATATCTTGCAAGCTGTTAAATGCCCGATAATTGTTGGTGGAAGTGGTAACAAGGAAAAAGATCCAAAAGTGTTGGCTAAAGCTGCAGAGGTTTGTGAAGGCGAGAGAGTAATGTTAGCCTCTGCAACCCTTGATGAGTGGGAAATGGTAGCAGAAGCAGCCAAAAAATATGGCCAAGTTGTTTTGTCCTGGACACAAATGGACATAAACAACCAAAAGACCTTGAACAGGTATTTATTAAAGAGAGCTGGGATACCGAGGGATAGTATAATTCAAGATACAACTACTGCTGCTTTAGGTTATGGTTTAGATTATGCTTACACTACGATGGAGAGAGCAAGGCTTGCTGGATTAAAGGGAGATTCTGACTTGGCATTCCCGATTTCAAGTGGTACAACAAATGCGTGGGGTGCAAGAGAAGCTTGGATGACAGAGTCGCCAATTGAAGGAGATTCAGATTGGGGACCAAGAGAGCTTAGAGGTCCAATCTGGGAAATAGTTACTGGTTTAACTTTGGCTTTGGCGGGAGTAGATTTGTTCATGATGATGCATCCGGGTGCATGTGCTACGCTTAAGGAAATCTCAAAAACACTTGGAGGAGAGATTAAGGATAGCATTGAGAAGCCAGATGAATGGATTTTCATGGAGGGATGAAAGATGAAGGTAAAAAGTCCGCTTGAGATTTACAATTACTTGCCGAGAACAAATTGTGGTGAGTGCGGTTATGACACTTGTATGAGCTTTGCAGCACACATTATTGACAGATCTGCAAAAGTTACACAATGTAAGCCTTTAGTTGAGAAAGCTAAAGAGGATCCAAAGGCTAAAGAAACGTTAGAAAAGCTAATAGAGATCACATCACCAGAAATTGCGGAAGTAGTAATTGGAAAAGGTGATAATGCTGTAAAGATTGGTGGAGAAGAAGTTTTGCACAGACATGAACTAACGTTCTTCAATCCAGTAGCATTTTTCTACGATGTATGGGATACAATGGATGATAAGGATTTAGATGAGAGATGTAGCAAAGTCGTTGAATATAAGAAATTCTATGTTGGACGGTTTTTAACTCTCGATGGAATTGCTGTGAGATGCACTTCCAATGATCCAAAAAGGTATAGAGAGGTTGTAAAGAAAGTTGCAGGTTACGGAAAGCCATTGATCCTCGTTTGCTTGGATGCAGAATGTATGAAAGCTGCTTTGGAAGAAGTTGCCGACACAAAACCATTGATTTATGCCGCAACTGAGGAAAATTGGAAAGAATTCTTAAAACTCGCTTTAGATTATAAAGTTCCAGTAACGTTAAGGGCTAAGGACTTAGATTTGCTTAAGAGCATGGCAAAAACGTTTAAAGAAGCTGGAGTTAATGAAATAGTATTGGATCCAGTAACTGAGCCAATTGGAGAGGGATTGCAAAAAACATATGAGAGGGTCATTCAGCTTCGTAGAACAGCAATTCTTGGAGAAGATAAAGATGTAGCTTATCCAATAATGGTAACTCCTATTGCAGCTTGGCTGATGGATGCCGATGATATCACAAAAGCTTATTGGGAGACTGTAATAGCATCAACATTTATTGTAAAATATGGAGATATAATGATCTTCAGAAGTTTAGAGCCGTATTCTGTAATGCCTTTAGTGTTGCTGAACTATAATATTTACA
>JAGGXN010000139.1 GCA_021163065.1 Archaeoglobaceae archaeon
CCTCAATTTGCTATGAAAAAACTTGAAGATATAAAAATTGGTGGTAAAACGCCGTTGGCAGAAGGATTAATTAAAGCATACAACGTTTTAAAAACTGAAATTAGGAAAAACCGAATTCCAATTCTTGTTTTAGTTACCGATGGCAGAGCCAACGTTTCAAGAAGTGGAAATATTAAAGAAGAGATATATAAAATATCTGAAAAGATTGCCCAAAGTGATATTTTAACGATTGTTTTCGATGCCGATGACTACGTTTCCCTTGGATATTCAAGAGAGATCAGCGAGATAACCAACGGGTTATACTTTAGACTTAGAGATCTAAACTCTGAAAATGTATTCAACATTGTAAACAAAATTAGGGGCTAGCTTATTCTCTTCCGCTTTAAAATTAGGAACATCACAATAGGTGCTCCAAAGAGAGAAGTTGCAACACTTATCGGCAACTCTACAGGAGCTGCAATTGTTCTAGAAACTATGTCGCAAAATACAGTTATTAATGCACCACATAGTATTACCCCTGGAATCAGTATTTTGTGATCCGACGTTCTAAAAATTAACCTTGTGATGTGAGGAGTAGCCAAGCCGATGAATGCAACAATTCCCGCGAAGGCTGTAACAATAGCTGCTAAAAAGCAAGATAAAAAGACGATTGAAACTCTTGCAATTTTGACATTAACACCCATTGTTCTTGCATACTCTTCACCCATTAATAAGGCATTTAGTGGTTTAGCAAGCAAAAATGCCAAAAAAAAGGCCGAAATTATTGTAAAGGATATAGTTGGAACATCTTCAAGAGTAATTCCAGAAAAACTTCCAAAAGTCCAGAGAACAAATTGGTGTACGGCTTCACTCTCAGCAAACGTAATTAAAATTCTTTCCAAAGCTCCAAAAACGTATCCAAACATTAAACCTAAGATTAGTAAAGTTACAGCACTTCTTATTCTACTTGCCACCATCAAAACGAGAATCATTGCCATCAATGAACCAATGAGGGCCGATCCTACGAGTCCGTAGTAGCTTATGCCAATTCCACACAGAATGTACAAAGCTACACCAAGTGATGCGGCAGATGAGATTCCCAGAACGTAAGGGCCAGCCAGAGGATTTCTAAAGTAAGTTTGAAGTAGAAGCCCACTTAATGCGAGAGCCGCACCACCCAAGTAAGCTCCTATTGTTCTTGGAAGCCTGACCTTCAGAAGTATGTAACTGGTTATGCTCTTCTCTCCGTTAATTGCCCTGATTAGATCATTGAAACCAACGCCAACTGAGCCTATCATTACGCCAGCAAATACTGATGCTAATGAAACGGCAAAAATTAAAAAAAGAATTAATATTTTTTTCATTCAAGTCTAACAAAAAATCTTGGTTTGTACCCTTCAAACTTTTCCGGATGGCAAATTGCTGCTAAATCCTTTACAACAACATCTGTATACAACAATCCAAGCTGATAAAAGTCATCACTGTAACAATACACCCTCTTATCTTTAACAGCCTTTATCTCTGCCAATCTATTGTCAATTTTAAGCAAGTCTTCAACACTTTTTAAGCCAGACCATGAGTATACCATTACATCGGCATCTTTACCCCTAAGCAGGAACTCCTCAAGTGTTATCTGGGCACTTCCAGTACCATTAACATCGTTAAAAACGTATTTGGCGTTGGCATATTCAATCATTTTTGCAACATAGCTATCAGCTCTTGGAACCCAGACGACTCCACTCCAAATACTGCCCCAAATTATCTTTGGTTTTTCCAAATCTTTAACTGTGTTTACAACCTCAAGCACGTTTTGTTCTACATGATTGAAGTAACTCTCCGTCTCATTTTCCTTATCTGTCAAAGCTGCAAAGAACTTAACCCACTCTGCTCTACCTAAGGGATCTGTTTCAAGCCATTCGCTATCGACTATGTACGGTATATTTAGCTCATCTAATTTCTTTTTGACAACCTCATTGTATGGTGTGACGTATATTACAACTAAATCGGGCTTTAAGGCTAGTATTTTTTCATAATCTGGTGCGTTAGCACTACCAACATCTACAATCTCACCTTTTTCAAGCTTTTCTGCTATATCCTCAAAGTATACTTTATATCTTCCACCCCACATGAAACCGACAATGCAGTCGGTGGCGTTAATCGCTTCAAGCTGTGCAAGATGTGTAGAGGACATCACAACCATTCTTTTTACCGGAATCTTAATCGGAATTCCCTCTACATTCGGCTTTTTATCTTTGTACAATACGTAAGTTACCCACTTGTCATTTTCCTTAACCTTTAGTATTTTGTAGCCATCGTGGTATTCTAATTTGAAGTTTTCTGCATACTTGACTGTTGGAGTTTTCGTTTGCTCTGCATAAACTGGCAATGCGCAAATTGTTAATACAAGCAAAACCAATGAGATCTTTTTTAATTTCATAAGTTGGTAATCAAAATTTTTTGATTTAAATCTTTCGAATTTGACAAACTTAGAAAACTTTATAAAGTAAATTTGATAAGCTATAAAAAAGATTGGAGGTGAGTAAATGAGAAAAATCGTTTTGGCTTTATTAATGGTTTTTCTACTTAGCGCAACTGTTTGTGAAGCAAAAGTGATAGAGAATAAGTATGCAAAGCTTTTTTCAATCGAAAAAGATAATGGATACTACATAGTCAAAGATAGTTTAAACAGAACCATTGTGCTTTGGAAAGACAAAAAACCGAGCATTAAAGCTGATTTGTTTGTAAAAATTCCGGTAAAAAGAGTGGTAGCACTATCAACAACATTTGTATCGTATCTAGAAGCTATAGATTGTCAAGATTCAATAGTCGGCGTAGTATCAACCAAAAAGTGGTATTTTGAGGATATTGAAGAGAAGATAAAAAATGGTGAAATTATCAGCGTTGGAAGAGCAAGAAGTCCTGATTACGAAAGAATACTGAGTTTAAATCCAGATATTGTGCTTATCCACCCAAGATTTGCCGGAAATGATGTAATTAAAAAATTTGATTCCTTAGGAATTCCATATGTTGCATGTGATGCAGCATATGAAGGGCATCCACTTGGAAGACTTGAATGGGTAAAGCCGATATCAACGTTCTTTGATAAGCTCGATAAGGCTGAAGATTATTTCAATTCCGTTGAAGGAAAAGTAATAGAAATTCAAAAAATGGTTGAAGGTGAAGAAAAAACGAATGTTGTCTACGCTTTAGTTTTGAAAGGCAGAGTTAAAGTGCCAGGAATGGATAGCTACCATGCCAAGCTTGTAGAGATGGCTGGAGGGAATTATATGTTCAAAGATCTTTACGGAACAGGTTATGTTGCTGTCAGTGCTGAAGAACTCATCAATAGGGCTGCCAATGCAGATGTCTTCATCGAAATATACATGGGTTCTCCAATTGAAAGTAAAGATGAACTCATTCAGCAAGTTCCAGGGCTTGCCGAGACTAAACCATTTAAGGAAGACCGAGTTTATACCATGCAACCATGGTTCTGGCAGCGCATACATAAAATGGACAAAATAATTGAAGATTTAGCAGCAATACTACATCCTGAGCTATTTCCGCAGCACGAACTGACAATGTTTAAGAAAATATAGTTAATATGAGCATTAAAACAATTATTCTCGTTATTATTTTTATGCTTAAATCCAACAAACCCCTAATAACTCCAACTTTAAATCCAAAAATCGACACCCATTTTGGAATAAAAGATCTTGCGTAAAATATTGGTAAAGCCAAAGTGCTGCCAAGAATAATTGTTACTATTGCATCTCTCTCACAAATGATGCCGTTGCCAAGCATTGATGCAATCATTGACATGCCAACAATTGGAGATGCAACGTAAGCTACAAGCGCTGGAATTGCATACGATGAAATGCTGAAAATTTTCGCAATTCCATTCAACAAATCGATGTTTACGTTTTTAACAACCAACATTGAAACTATTGTCGCGGTTATATAAACAATAGCAATCCTTCTAAATCGCCTCAAAGCCCTTGTAATGGCATTTTTAAAGTCTCTTTTTTTGTTTTTCTTGTTTATGCTTTTATTACGTATTTCAAAACTAATTTCAACATTTTTATTTAAAAATTTTCCAGCAATGATTACAAATGTTAGTGTTGTTAAAACACTAAACCACAACGTTGCAGTATAAATTAAACCTATTTTAACGCCAAGTATTGGAATGACAACGGGAATTATGTATGTTATCGTTTCCCTTATCCAATTTGCTGTCGAATTTAGCATTGATGAAAGTATTACTTCATAATCTCTAAGCATACCATTTTCCTTTAGTGTTTGAAGCATCGCATCAGCTGAAATTGTAGAAGCAAATGCAATAACAAATGGCGTGTTACATGCCGATGGAAGGTTTGCAAATCTTACAAAGTTCCATTTAATATTAAAATCTAATTCAATTAAAATTTCGGATAGTAGAATTCCAATGAACATCATTATTAATACTTTAAGTACGATCGTTAACATAACCGTAACATAACCGTGGACATTTTTCAATCTTTGAATAGGCTAACGTCGGACAAGTAAAGTATTCTTTGCCCAAAGGGGTTACAAAAACGGCTTTTCCATTCATAGCTGCGCATTCCAGGCTTAAACTTTCTTTTAAAATGTTTCTAAATCTAAGTCTATACCTCTTTGCATAGTCTATTGCTTCTTTTACATATTTAATGTCCGGTAGAGGCATTTTCTTAGCCTTTCCAACCTGTTTTACGATATCAAAACTTATGCTTCTTGCTCCAAAGGCATAAACTAAGTCAACGAACTCTTTCAGATATCTTTGATTGTAGGGTGTTACAACACAAGTGACTCCATAGTCAACGTTGTAACTTTTCAGCAACATCATTGCCTTTAATACATCCCTTGTCGATCCCTCTCCGTTAGCGTATGGTCTGAGCATATCGTTTACAAGGCTAGGTGCATCTATACTCACAGCTATTGAAATTCCCAAGTCTAACATTTCCTCTATTTTTTCCTCATCTAAAAGTGTTGCATTTGTCTGTATGGCAAAATTGCATTCATAGTTTTCAGCCAACTTTTTTACTAGCTTGTAGTTTAACAACGGCTCTCCACCCGTAAATTGAACCTTAGCGCAATCGTACTTTTCAATCACTTTCTTAGCTGTGGAGAACTTCATGTAATCTTTGCCTTTACGCGCATAGCAATAGATGCATCTAAGGTTACAATCGTTTGTTACAGCTAAATAAAGCAGTTTCATTCAAGTTCACTCTCCATCTCCAGATAGATGCTTCTAAGCCTTTCCTTTGTCTCTTCATCGGCATCCCACATCCCTCTTTGTATTGCCTCAAGCAGTCTTTCAGCAATGTCCATCAAAGCATAGGGGTTATTCTCTTTAAAGAATTCCTGCATTTCTTCATTGAAAACGTACTTTTCTGCAATACCTTGATACATCCAATCCTCTATTATATCTGAAGTGGCATCCCATTGAAAGACGTGATCAACGTATTTTGAGAAGTATTCCGCCCCTTTATAGCCATGCTTTTTCATTCCCTCTATCCATTTTGGATTCATGATTTTGGCTCTGTAAATTCTTTTTCCCTCTTCATCCAAGCTCCTTATTTTAATGTTCTCTGGATCAGATGAGTCGCCAACGTAGGACTTTGGATCTCCGCCTAAAGCTCTTATCGTAGCAATCATCCCGCCGTGGTATGCGTTAAAATCATCTCCCTCAAAAATATCCCACTCTTGGGAATCTTCATTTTTTACGGTAACTTCAACAATTCTCAAGATGTTTTTAAACTTCTTCTCAGCTTTAATCCCATACTTTCCCCTTCCATAAGCGTAGCATCCCCATTCGGTGTAAACTTTAGCCAGATCATCTATGCTTTCCCAATTTTTATTTTCCAAAACCTTACCCACTCCAGCTCCGTAAACGCCTGGCATGTCGCTAAAAATTCTCATTAGCTCTCCATCTTTAGCATGCTTTTTAACGTAGTTCATCTCCTCAGACTCATCGAGAGATGCTACAAGTTTAACTGCATCATCCATCAACTCAACTAAATTAAAAAATGCATCTCTAAACATTCCACTTATCCTTGCAACAACATCAATTCTTGGACGTCCAAGCTCTTCAAGAGGTATGACTTCTAGGCCAACAACTCTGCCAATAGAATCGTATTTTGGCTTTACTCCAAGTAAGTACAAAAATTCTGCAACATCCTCACCCAAATTTCGCATTGTTGGCGAAGCCCATATTACCATTCCTATGGTTTCAGGATATTTGCCCTCTTCATCCAAATACCTCTGCAAAAGCTTTTCTGCTAAGATTATTCCATTTTCATAAGCCTGTTTTGTTGGCAACTCCCATGGATTGCAAGAGTAAAAGTTCTTTCCAGTCGGTAAAGCCTTGGGATTTCTTGTTATAGCCCCACTCATTCCTGGTTTAACGTAACGACCTTCTAAAGCTTTTATTAACCAATCAATTTCTTCATTATTTTCAAGCTTATCTTTCAGGCTTAAAATGCTCTCTTTAAGCTCGCAATCTAAGCCATTTTCAATAACATCTCTTATAATCTGCCTCGCTCTATCTAACACTTCGTCCATGATCTTTGACTTTGTTTTGCCATAATTTTTCACACAATCTTCATTGGACAAGCTTAAATTGTATCCAAGTTCTTTTGAAGCTATCTCAACTATCGAAGGCTTGTCATTTTGCCTAATTCTTAAAATTGACAGTATCGTTTCAATCAGCTTTTCGTCCTTCAATCCCTCACCAAAGATGTGTAAGCCGGAGTTTATCATGGACGTCTTTAATTCTAACAAAAGCTCGTGAATCTCCTCTATTGCACTTTCAGAATCGACAAGAGAGTCAATAAGTTTTAACTCCCTTGCTTTTTCAATGATTCCTTGTCTATAATTTTCAGCTTTTCCGTATCTCGTTGCGTCGTAGTATTCATCTATCATCTTCTCTAAAAGCAGGTAATCTTCATACAAGTCAGCGGTTGTAAAGGCTGGAGTTAAATGGTCGATAATGCATGCATAACCTCTCCTTTTTGCTTGTGTCCCTTCTCCAGGGTTGTTTACGATATAAATATAAAAATGAGGCAGTTCCATGCAAACGTCAGGATAGCAATTTTGCGATAGCCCAAAGCTTTTTCCAGGTAGCCATTCGAGCGTTCCGTGCTTGCCCACATGTATTATTGCGTCAGCATTAGATGAAAGGTATTTGTAAAAAGCAATATATTGATAAGTTGGTGGTAAATCTGGATCGTGATAAACCTTGTTTGCGTCTTCCTCAAACCCACGAGGAGGTTGGAGGCAGATTAAAATGTTTCCGTTTCTTAAAATTGGTAGTAAGAAATTGCCATTGTAAACAAAAGCGTTTCCAGGTATCTCACCCCAATGCTCTTTCATCTTCTCAGAAACATCTTTAGGCAAATCAAATTCAAAGTTGACTTCCATCTTTTTAGCGATATCTAACGTTAAGAACCTTTGATCATTTGTAATGCTTTGCAAAATTTTTTCTATCAGCTCGTTACCGTTCTTTGGTATCCATTCAACGTTGTATCCCTCATCTTTAAGCCTTTTCAACAATCTTGCAACACTCTCCAATGAGTCCAATCCAAAAGCTGAGGCAATCCTATCGTTTTTTGGTGGATAGTTGTGAAAGACTATTGCAACCCTTTTTTCAGAATTCTTCTTTTTTCTCAGCTTTGCATATCTTACGGCTATTTTTGCAAACTTTTCAATTCTATCAGGGATGGGCTCAAACTTTGTAATTTCAACTCCTGTCTCACCAATCTCAACTCTTTTTTTGCACGCTATTGGAAAGTGAATTATGGCAGAATCGAACTCTGGCATTGCTGCGTTGATTACTATGTCAATGGGATTTAACCCTTGAGCTGATTCTTTCCAGTCTTCAATCAAAGTTGTCGATGCAATTGCCTTTAACAATGGAACGTCTAGCTTTTCAAGAAAATTTGCTTTTTTCAATCCATAAAATCCGATTGTTAGGGAGAACATTGCTAAATTGATTAAAGCATCTATTACTGACTTTCCGTTTTTGATAAAAAATTCATCTACAGCTTTTTCCAATCCCCAAGCTCCAAACTCATTTTTATTTCTTTCTGAGAATACTGCTATTACATTAGCATACTTGCTAAGTTCATCTATTAAAGCATCTACATGCTCCAGATCATCTCCAATCCACCAACTTCTGTAAAATAGTATTCCTATTGTTGGCTTTTCTGGATCTAAGCTTTCCAAATATTCTTTGCCGTAAACCTTACCTTTGTAATATATTCCCTGCCATTCCATCATTTCTGGCATCTTGTACTCAACTCTTAGCCCACAATACTTGTTTGCCAGAAAAAGAAGCAAGTTTTTGTAGTTTTCAACTCCTTCGTATGCAAAATAGCGCATTATAGTTTTTCTGTCTTCCTCACTTACCGTTGAGTAAGCTTTCAACTCTTCCTGAGATTCATAAAGTGTTGGTAACGGACAGAAATAAACTCCATTTTCCGTAAGAAATTTGTGAAACTCCTCAACAGGAAATACGTTCTTTCCACCCATTAATTTTGCAACAACAATGCAACAATCCTTACAAAACTCTTTAAATTCATCGATATCACTTTTTGTGTCGTATATCTTCAATTCTATGTCATCCAAATTTTTGTATGCTTTCTCAAACATCGCCACATCTGTTGAGATGTTGCACACAATTCCGATCTTGACCATATGTCAAGTGTTCTTGAGTAAATTTAAAGTTAACTTTAAATTCTCAATTCGAAAATTTGTGCTATGAAAATTGCGTTATATCAAATGGAGGATAGAGGAAACGTTAAGGAAAATATTAAGGCTGCTTATGA
>JAGGXN010000099.1 GCA_021163065.1 Archaeoglobaceae archaeon
CCACAACTGTTATCCTCCATTTTATTATTTGTTATCATGTTATTGTTTGAAAACACCAGACAAACACCGTAATCATTATTCAAAGCACTAACATTCTCTATCCTCGAATTGTTCGTGTATGCAAATAGTACTCCAAAGAAGTTGTTTGTTAAAATTAAATCCCTCACAGTTATATTCTGGCAATTCACCACTCCAACAAATCCAGCATTGCCTTGAAGTACCATGTCACTCTGATTAACCAAGTAGTAGATTGGTTTTCCATCCACAGTGTTTGTTGAATCTATGTTTTGAATGTAATGGGAAAGTTCACTGCCATGAACACCGAAGTTGTATCTGTTTTTAGCCATGGTGTTGTTCGTTAGCTTGTTGTTGTTTGAACCCCAAAGATAAATGCCATATCTGTTGTCGCTTTCCACTCTATTGTTTATTAGCTTATTACTGCTTGATTCAGATAGATGAATACCATTATTATTGTTCGAGATATAGTTGCTATCTATAGTGTTATTGCTTGAATCAAACAGATAGATGCCGTCATATTTGTTGTTCTCCATTCTATTGTTTATTATTGTGCTATTGTTTGATTTATACAAACAGATACCACATCTGCTGTTATTCAAGATATCATTGTTCCTAATAGTAATCCCAGAAGAATAAACAATTTTAATACCAACAGTTCCATTACTCAATTCCTGATTCTCAATTAATACATTACTGCAATTCACAAGTATAACTTCTCCAGCATCTTCTGGAACCTTTCCTCCTGTTTCATTCTTCCAGTAATAGACTGGTTTTCCATCCACAGTGTTTGTTGAGTCTATTTCGTGGATGAAATGTTTTAAGGTGTTTCCGTCAATAACTATGCTGTTTTTAACCATAATATTTCCTATTAGCTTGTTATTGCTTGATCTACCAAGATAGATACCATTGTTGCCGTTATTCTCCACTCTATTGTTTGTTAACTTGTTATTGTTTGATTTATACAGATAAATACCATCATATTTGTTCGAGATGATATTATTATTGCTTATTGTGTTATTGTTTTGAACCCCCCATGCACTATATAGGTAAATGCCATAACCACTATTATTCTCCACTCTATTGTTTGCTATTGTGTTATTGCTTGAATAACAGGCAAAACACAGAGAAATGCCATCCAAGTTATTTGAAATATTGTTATTCCTAATTACATTATAGTTAGATTCAACAAAAATTCCAGCAACTCTGAACAAAAGAGAACCATAACCACAATTTCCACTATTCCTAACAGTAAACCCCTCAATTACTACTTTATCTGCTTTTATTGTAACAACATTTCCTTCTTTACTACCATCTATTATGCAATTAGCCGATCCATTCTCAGATTTTAAAGTTACACTCTTGTCAATTTTTATATTCTCTTTATAAATTCCATCCCTAACGATTATCGTATCTCCATCGTTTGCATTATCAATTGCCTGCTGAATGCTTTTATAGTCATCTGGAACGTAGATTGTTGCTGCCTGAACGTTGATCATGCATAAAAGTATTGCAAAAACTAGGATTACAGGCAGAGATTTTGTAGACATCTTTAACACCTCTATCTGAGTTTCTTAATTTTTGAATTGGAAATATAAGAGTTTTTCTTTTTTTAAACGTTTTACAATTAAAGACCAAAATTGGTCTTCAAATATTTGAAAAAGCACCATCCTAAAAATATGAAGTCGTATTCATCGTAAAAGCCTACTCAAAATTTTCTCCACAACATCTCTTGCATCTTCATACATTAAGCCTAAATCAAAATCTGAAGCTCCAAAGGGATCTAAAGCAAATTTTATTCTTTCTATTTTATTCAAAAAATTCTTATCATTAATCAATTCTGAAAATTCCTTTGCCAAATCCATTATCGATACTTCTACAATTCTGCATCTCTTGAAAACTAAGCCGTAAGCTTTTAAAGAGTAAATTACACTTCCCCAGAGTGACTTTATAGCCCTATCAAAATCGTTATTTTCAATCAATTTTCTTGCATTCTCAAGCTCTTCAAGGGCCGAGTCAACGTAAATGACGTACATTGGAACTCTTTTAATTTCCTCGCATTTTACAATAGATGCTTCATTTTCAATTGCCAATTCAATTCTATAAGGATTTGACTTGCAAGCTATGCATATTAAATGCCATCTACCATTGAAAAAATAGCTTTCGATTCCTATCCAGCTATCACCAATCTTTTCCTTTGCAATTTTTCTTAACTTTTCAAGAATATACAACTTCATACTGTAACAACATCAAATCCCATGTTTCTCAGCAACCATTTAGATTTTTTAACATTACTATCTTTCAAGCTTTCAAACAAAACAAGGACTCTGCCATTTTCATAACATTCAATAATTTTTTCTGCAATTTTTTCTGCATTCTCTGTCTGAAAGTTTTTCTCAATACTACAGTCTATAAAGCAATCTGTAAAGTTTACAACACACGTTATCTCAAGATTTTTCACAAGTTTTTGAGCCTTTTCAATGGAATCCGTAAAGTAGATTCTCATGTCAAGTAGCGCGTTTTTCATTGTAGTCTTAAAATTATCTTCATCCAAAATACTACCATTTAAGCCATCGATGCAACCAAACCAGTAAACCACAAAACCCCTACCAAATAAATTAAAATACTGCGAATACTGCTTCTTTGAATAAATCCAATGGGTTTTAAAATCACCGAACAACGCCTTACTCTCAATCCACTTGATTTTCATTCCATTTATCTCAACTTCATTTTCAAAATAAAAATCTGGAGTTTTTTTACTGATTTTTCTAACTTCATTCTCGTCCTTAAACTCAATTCCTCTATTCTTAAGCCAATTCCTAATAATATTTTCCCCCAGTCTCCCTCTCGCAAGCTGATGTTTAACAGCTAATGGGGAATAGATGTAATCGGTTGATACAGCTTTTTTAACAAGTCTTGATAAATTTTCATCTTCAATAATTTCAGGATTTTTCAATGCTTTAAGTATTTCATTATTCGTAAAACCCAAGGATTTCATCAAAATTCTGGCTTTCATTACTGGAGTTAATCTAACCCATCTTGGGAGCATCTTCTTCGTTTTCCAATAACTTTCAATTTCATCAAGTCTTTTAACAACCTTTGGATACTCTCTCTTTATCAAATCAACCTTTTTTTGCGTTAAAATCGTAAATAGCATTCCTCTTGGATAGCTAAGCTTATTTAAATCCAATAAGCTTTTTAGGTTATTTCTAATTCTCTTATATTCCTCAATCCCAATTTTCATTTTCAAATTTTTTACAAGCTTGTTATTTAAACCTTTGACAACCTAAGGCTGAATACGAATAAAACTCTAACTCTCCCTTTCCTCAAGCCAGCATACTTTGTGCTAAATTTGGTCTCAAAATTAAAAGCTCTCTTTAATTTAGAAATTACATTTCTAGCCCTATTAACATCGGAAATGTAAATATCCACACCATTCTTTGCCATTTCTATTTCAAATTCATCGCAGTTTCTCTCAACAATCTTCAAAGCTAAGCTTAATTTGTCATCAAAACCTCTAAGCTGAATTATTGCTGGATGTCGCATGAAAGAAGTAAGCTTAACAAGCTAATAACGTTTTAGACAAAATGTTAAATAGCTTAATCAACAAAAAGATTTGTGAAATGTGACGTGTGTGGCAAAGAAGTATATTTGCCGTTTAAATGCAAGTATTGCGGCGGTACATTTTGCAGTGAGCATCGACTGCCTGAAAAGCATAACTGCATTGGATTTAAAAATGATAAATACTGGAACGTTCCAGTAAAGGTTAAAAAAGAGAAAAAGCCGAAATTAAAGCCAATAGCAAAAATACCAGACTTTCCTAAGCCTAAAACAATCGCAGCCTATGGCTACAACAATTTAATAATGGCTTTATGTACGATTCTGTTCTTTATTTCAATAATTGCAAGAGGCCCAATTATCAAATATTTAGCATTTAACCCAATAACTTTTATAATAATGCCGTGGCAAATAATTACAAGCATTTTTTTGCACGTAGACTTCAACCATTTCTTAGTAAACATGATCGTTCTGCTCTTTTTTGGAACTGAGCTTGAAAGAAGGGTTGGTAGCAGTAAATATCTCAGGATATTTCTACTATCAGGCTTAACAGGAAATGTTGCCTACCTAGTTTACGCTTATGCAACATCAAATTTGTATCCAGCATTAGGAGCTTCAGCAGCAATATTTGGAGTGATGGGCACTTTAGCAATCATTGCTCCTGAAATTAGAGTGTTGTTATTCTTCATATTACCTTTAAGAATTCGAGATGCCATTATTCTCTTTGCCCTTTTTGATGTAGTAGGTGCTATCCTGATGGCGGACAACGTAGCACACGTCGCACATTTAGCAGGCTTGGTTGTTGGATTGTATTATGGAAGGAGGCTCAAACGTTTGAGATATTATGGTTATTGAAAACGTAAAGCCAAAGTTTTGGGTTGAGAAGGAGAGACTTAATAGCAAGATAGTTGACTGCCTAACTGTAATCTTAAGAACTTCCGGATGTTACTGGGCTAAAAAGAATGGCTGTTTAATGTGCAACTACATTGCCGATGCTTACCCATCAACTTACGATGAGCTCGTTAATCAAATAGAATTTGCCATGTCAAACAAGAACTTTCAAATTTTAAAAATCTTCACATCCGGCAGTTTTTTTGATACTAAAGAGGTTCCAGAGGGGTTTAGAGAATATGTTTACTCTAAAGCTTATGAATTGGGCATTAAAAAGCTGATTGTTGAAAGTAGACCTGAATTTATAACATCAAAGATTGTTGACGAACTATCAGCCTTAAAATTCGAGGTTGAAGTTGGTATTGGATTGGAAACGGCGAATGATTTTGTTAGAGAGTATTGCATTAACAAAGGATTTAAATTCAAAGATTTTGAAAGGGCTGCTAAGCTCTTAAAAGGCAAAGCAAGGGTTAAAGCTTATTTATTGCTCAAACCACCTTTTTTGTCTGAAAGGGAAGCTATAGAAGATGCAATTAACTCCACTTTAAAAATAAAAAATTTAGTTGATGTTGTTTCCTTAAACCCCACAAATGTGCAATCAAAAACTTATATAGAGAAGCTTTGGAAGTTGAAATTGTACCGTCCCCCGTGGCTCTGGAGCGTTATTGAAGTTTTAAAGCAAGTTAGCAAAGAAGTTGATATCATTTCAGACCCAGTTGCAGCTGGAAAGATTAGAGGGCCGCATAATTGTGGTAGATGCGACAAGGACGTTGCAAAGGCTATTAAAGAATTTTCTTTACATAAAGATATTAGCGTTTTAGATGTTGAGTGCGAATGCAAAGCGTTGTGGGAAAAAATTTTGGAATTGGAAGATTATTCAAGAATTCCATTAGTAAAATGAATATCAAAAAAATAATTTAAAAAAATAAA
>JAGGXN010000221.1 GCA_021163065.1 Archaeoglobaceae archaeon
GGTGAAGGGGGTATCATAATATTATACAAAGAGTAGGTGAGAAATTATGCATAAAATTATTTTTTTAATTTTAATAATTTTTACAGGAATGGCAAAAGCTGATATTATCGTTGAGGATGCAAACTTGGTTAAGAAAATAGAAATGCCAAATCCTCCAACAGAGCTGGAAACAGCCAAGGCGTATCCGAGAGTTGTCACAGAGTACGTGCAACTCATCCTAAGGGGAGTTCTGAACATTTCAGACGATTTGTTAAATAAAATTACTGGCACAGCTCCAAGAATAGTTTTAGAATATGCAAGGGCAATTATTGAAAATAACTTAACAATCTCAGAAGAACTGCTTAATAAAACGAGAGAGGAGTCTGCTCCGAGAGTAGTTGTTGAATATTCAAATAAAATAACAAAAGTATCACTCGTTTACCCAAAAGAACTTCTGAACGAGTAATATTGGAAAAATTTCAATTTCTCGGGACATGTCTAAACATTAAACAATTATCTTTTTATTGACAGCAGATAAGATTTTGTTCGTTATAGTTTGTTCGTTATAGATAGAGTTCCTTGGTTGACTGATGTTTTTGAAAAATCTTGATTTAGAGTTTGATCATCAAAACCTTTCGAAAAGAGAAGTAAAAGGTAAAGATTTTTTTATTCGATTAGATGCTTAAATCTTGTAAAAAACTGAAATACTTGTAAGTTGTTTATGCTTTGCCACAATCATTTGAGACGGTGTTAGGTAGACGTCTGCTAGAGAGTTATCTATTTAAAATTAAACGTCCAGTAATGTCTACATTTAAAAAATAATAATGCAAAGACCTTAATTGGCATAAATGTCTGTTGAGGTGTCCATAATGAAACCTGAAATAGAACCAGCAACCTACGAGAGTATCGATGCAAGAGTTAGCAGGCATTTTCCAATAAGGCACGTATTGATATACAAATGGGAATTTGACAAAGCCAAGAGCTGGGAAGATGTTAAAAAAATTATGGGGAGATATTATTATTGGATCGAAGCAAAAGATGAGAGCATAGTGTTTACAGCACCGGTTAAACCGACTGTGATTGGAATCTTAAGAAAGAACGGAGAGTTAATTGTAATAAACATGGACAAACATTATTCTCTTCAGAAAATAGAAGGTGTAGGGAAAAAGTATATAGAGAAAAATACTGGACTTAAGTTGAAAAAAGTGTAACATAAATTGTACACAGCACTTTTAGAATTTATCGTTCATGGTTTGTGAACTGATGCCGTTTGCTTGAATTTAGCCAAGTATAAATAAATGCAAATGAATCTATCCTGTAAATCCGATTCGATCCAAATCCTGTTACTTTTTTTAATATCGCCCATTACATCCTCATATTTCTCACTCTCGGTAATATCCCTAAAAACGTAGGAAATGAATGGTTTATGGAATATTTCATGATAAAAGCTTTGGTCATACTTTATTGTCCATTTTTTTGCGAATTCGTATTGGTTGCGGTAGTGCCATTTGCCAAAATCTTTTAAATCTCTATCTGGTGTTAAATTACAACTATGAGCAAACAAATTCAGGAGATCGTTGCTTATTCTTTTCAAATCATCTTGATCGATCTTATATGCATTTTTCTTAAATTCCTCTCCATCTATTAATCTCACCTTTCTAACTTTAGCAAATGAGTTAGTTTTTGAAACTTCATATATTGTACAGTTTTTAATCGTTCTTCCATCATCCATCCAACTGGAATAGTATCTACCAAGATCGTAAACCGGCAGATGCTGGTCTAAGATGAAATACGAGTCATTTATTTTTACTCCTGCCGCTAAATGACCTTCATTCGTGTTCTCGAAATTGATATCAAATATGTAGCGAGGTGAGTAATTCATAGCTAATAACAATCCAGCTGTTAAGATTGCGTAATCGCGGCAGACACCTTTTCCCTTTTTTATCGTTTCATATGGTGTTTGATAAGTGTTGTTCACTCCGCTTACAACTTTAATGTCAATTAATTCTCCATTGGAGTAGATGTACTCGAATTCAGGAGCGGATAGATTTCTCTTTTCGTAATCGTACTGTATGTTGTTATCAACCCACTCAAGCACGTTCCAAACACTCTGTGAAAAATCATCATCTTTTAGTTGATCTGAAACGTTTTTAATTTTTTGAAGTTCTGAATAGGATAAAGCTACTTCGAGTGCATAAGTTAAGTTGTATCTCCAAAGTTTTTCTCTAAGATCTATTGAACATTGCTTTGTCTCATAAGCAGACACGTTGACTGCTATGGATGCAATTAGCGCTAAACAAACAACCCTTAAAATCGTGCTTAAAGTTGTGTTATTCATATGAATTATTAATCTACTTTATATAAAAAGCTTGCTAATGTTGTATATTAACATGCTAATATTACTAACTAAATTGCTAAAATTAAAAAACAACAATTAGGATTTTAAATAACCTTCCTTTGCCATCAATTCAGCATTTAAAATACTCGCTCCCGCAGCACCTCTTACAGTGTTATGCCCAAGTACAATGTATTTTATTAAATTGCTATCATCTTTTCTTATCCTTCCAACGACAACACTCATTCCTTTGCCTTCATCCCTATCAAGCCTTGGCTGAGGTCTATCATTTTCATCTCTAACTATTATAACCTCTTTTGGCGAGGAAGGCAAGTCTAGAGGCTTTAATGATTTAAATGCATCCTTTACTTGATCTACGTTTATTTCTTTATCAAATTCGGCCCATACAACTTCTGTATGTCCATCTATTACTGGAACTCGATTGCATGAGGCGGAAACTTTTATATTAGCTGGTACAATTTTTTCTCCATCAAACCTGCCTAGCAACTTTAAAGGCTCATTTTCAACCTTTTCTTCTTCTCCCTTGATGAATGGAATTACATTGTCAGTAATAGCCAAAGACGGGACTCCTGGAAATCCCGCACCACTTAAAGCCTGCATTGTTGCGACTTTAACATTCTTTAAACCTAAATCCATTAAAGGCTTAAGGCTTATGACTAAAACAATTGTTGTACAATTTGGATTCGTAACAATAAATCCATCCCAACCTCTTTTTGCTTTTTGAATCTCTATAAGCCTGAGGTGATCAGCATTTACCTCTGGAATGATCAGAGGAACATCATCAACCATTCTAAATGCTGACGCATTGCTTGCAACAACAAATCCTGCCTTTGCAAATTCCTCCTCAACTTTTTTTGCCACATCAGAAGGTAGGGCTGAAAATGCAATGTCTGCATCAACATCCTTTGGATTTAAAGCTACCATTTCCATGTCAACAACGTTTTTTGGAATGTTGGATGATACAATCCAATTTACTTCTTCACCGTAAAACTTTCCAATTCTCTTTTCAGATGCTGCTAAAGAGGTTATTTCAAACCAAGGATGGTTTTCAAGCAACTGAATAAATTTCTGACCCACCATCCCAGTAGCTCCAAGCACGGCTACTTTGTACTTCATGGAGCTTGGAAACTCTAGAAGTTTAAAAAAGGTTTTGTTACGACAAAGTATTTCTTCTACCTCAATACCTTAAATCATGGCTGTGTTTACATTAGATATTGGCACAGGTACTCAAGACTTCCTGTTGTATAGCAGGAATAATATTAGAAACAATCTAAAGATGATTTTACCTTCTCCAACCAAGATAGTTGCAAGAAAAATTAACAACGCTACTAAGCTTAGGAAAAATTTGTTGTTGAAAGGATACACAATGGGTGGTGGTCCGTGCAAGTTTGCAATTAAAAAGCATTTAGATGCTGGTTTGAAAGTTTATGCGGAAGAGAAAGCGGCACTAACTTTTGCAGATAATTTGGATAAAGTTAGACAGATGGGTGTTGATATTGTTGAAGAAGATTTTAACTTGGAAGATGCAATTGAAATTGAGCTTAAAGATGTAGATTTCAACCTTTTCATACCAATTATCGAGCAATGCTGTGAAGAAAAACCTGAAAAATATGTTATAGCTGTTCAAGATCATGGTTTTTCACCTCTGGAAAGCAACAGAGTTTTTAGATTCAGAATCTTTGAAAATTTTTTGAAAAAGGATGGTTATCTAACATCTTTTTTGTACAAAAGCGACGAGATTCCGGAATTCTTCAATAGAATGCTTTCTGTTGTTGAGACAATTGAAAAGTATGATGAAAATGCTGAAGTTTACGTAATAGACACAGTTTTTGCGGCAATTGCGGGTTGTATGCTTGATGTAAGAGAATTTCCAGCTTTGCTATTGAATTTTGGAAATTCCCATACAATAGGGGCTGTTGTTGATAAAGATGGCTTTATTCTTTCATTATTTGAGCATCATACAAACATATTAATGAGGAGGGGATTGAAAGGGATAGAGAATTTTATCAACGATTTTTTGAAAGGAGAGATAACGAATGAGGACGTGCTGAAAGATAACGGTCATGGAGCATTTGTTAGGGAGGTGGTAGATGTTAAGGAAATTGTTATGACCGGTCCAAATGCTATAGGCAATTATAAATTAGCTAATCCAATTGGAGACATTATGATTGTTGGAAATCTTGGAATGTTGAATTTGCTTTCGAAAAAGACCGATTTTAATTTTGAAATTTTGTAAGCTTAAATTAAATCAATATTATTTAGTAAATAAGTTTGAGAGAAACAAAGCCTACTTTTTTTTTACGTGAAAAAAGATTTATTCTGAAATGCTAAAAGCAATGCTATGAATCCATTTAAAATTATGGTTGGGGTAGTGTTAATCTTTTTAGGAATTTCAATGCTAATAATTTCTCAATCTAACGTAGAGTACGGTGGTGTTGTTGTGATCGGCCCAATACCAATAGTTTTTAGCTCTTCTCCAGAAATGGCAATGTTTAGCATAGTAATTGCAGCTATATTTTTATTGATTGCCTACGCTTTTATGAGGTGATGGTATGATCGAGATAATAGCAGCGATACTAATTGCAATTGGAATATACTTTATCATTCGCGGTTTGGTTGAAAGATTTGATTTTTATGATGGAATAGATGAATACAAAATTGGAGAACATAAATTAAAAGAACGTGAATTAAGAGAATTTAGGTGGGTTGGAGAGAAAACAGAAGAGGATGAATTTAAACCAAAGAAAAAGGTTAAGACTGGAGGTGTAATATTAATAGGACCGATTCCAATAGTTTTTGGCGATTCAAAATACGCATTTTATGCCTTGATTTTGGCAATTGTTTTAATGTTACTATCCATATTTTTTATATTTTCATTCTACTAAGAAACAGTTATATTTTAATTCGTCTCAGAGATCAATATGATGGAGTCCATCTTTTTCGGATTGCTGTTAATTTTATCCATTTTGATTAGTGGATTTTTTGTCTGGATTAGCTTAAAAATTATAGGCAAGAAAAAGGGGATTTTAGAAGCAAGCTTAGCAAATTTAGGTGCTGTAGTTTTTGCATCTATAGTGACGATTGCAATAGCATTAATACCGTTAATTGGATATATTTCTCCAATTGGTGGATATTTTGCATATCTTTACGCTTTAAAGGTGTTGCTAAACATAAGCATGTTTGACTCTTTCTTAGTTTCAATAGTTTCAGTAGTGGTGTTTGTTTTGCTATCAACATTAATCTCGTTTGTATTTGGCATTTGGTTGTTGAAGTACGCTTTATTCAAACCAATGTTTAGACCATTTTTTGTACACTTTTAAATTTTTAGATTTAAATTTTCAGAACCGGTTTTAAGAAGCAATTAAGTTATTAAACCTTGTTAAAATTTTAAATCAATGGACGTCAGGATGCGCGGATTCAAGGAAAGAATGAGAGTTGATGATGCTTTAAAGCTATATTTTGAAAAGGCAAATCTTAAAAGGTTAGGCTCTGAAAAAGTCGATTTATTGAATGCATACAATAGAGTTCTATCCCAAGACATCGTAGCAAAGTACGATGTCCCTCATTTCGACAGATCAGCAGTTGATGGTTACGCCGTCAAGGCTGAAAACACGTTTGGAGCATCAACAACGAATCCAATTTTGTTGAGAGTTGTTGGCAGCGTTGAAATTGGTGAAAAGGCCGATTTTGAAATTAAAGATGGGGAAGCTGTCAAAATAGCTACTGGTGCACCAATTCCTAAGGGAGCTAATGCAGTTGTAATGCTTGAATACACAAACGATTTAGGGGAGTACGTGGAAATACTAAATGCTGTATCTCCATTCAAAAATGTATCGAGAAGAGGTGAAGATGTAAAAGCTGGAGAAGTAGTAATAAGCAAAGGCGAAATTTTACAGCCTCAAGATATTGGAATACTCGCCTCTCTTGGCGTAAGAGAAGTTGAAGTAGTTAAAATTCCAAAAATTGCCGTTTTAACAACCGGAAACGAATTGGTTGAGCTTTGTGAAGAATTAGAAGTTGGTAAAATAGTAAATTCAAACAGCCCGATGATTTGTGCAGCGATTAAAGAAATTGGATGCATACCAATTCCCTTGGGAATTGCCAAGGATCATCCAAAAGAAATAAAGTCTAAAATTGAAGAAGGATTGAGGGTTGCTGATGCTGTCGTTATTACTGGTGGCACTTCAGTTGGTGAAAAGGATTATGTGTCTGTTGTTGTTAAAAATCTCGGAAATTTAATCGTTCATGGAGTTTCAATGAAACCTGGGATGCCTACAGGCTTAGCAGTCATAAACGGCAAGCCTGTTTTGTTACTTCCAGGATTTCCGATGGCTGCTTTACTTGCGTTTTACACATTCATGCCAAAGATAGTCGAAAGACTTTTAGGCATAAAAATTTTGAAAAAGAAGGGAGAAATTATTAAAGCAATAGCAAAACGCAGAATACCATCATCTTCAGGCATAAGAACGTTTGCAAGAGTTATTTACAAAAATGGATTTGTAGAGCCTTTAAGAACATCTGGTTCTGGAATAATAACATCTATGATTAAGGCAAATGGGCTTGTTGTTATTGAAGAGGATAAAGAGGGTATTGAAGAGGGGGAGGAAGTAGATGTTACTTTAACAAGACATTTGATTAAATTGCTATAATTTCTTTCTCTTCAGTTCAATCTTTTTCAAGTAATTCTGAATTCTTGTATCAACAATGTATGCTGTTGGAGCTATTGCTGGTAAATGGTAGCCTGTAAAGATCCTAATTATCTCTCCAGCCTGAATTGAACATGTTAAGGCATAAGAGATTGGATCGTGTTCAATTCTTGGATATTCAACTTCAAAGAAAGATACGCCATCTGGTAAAAAAGTCGTTATTATGTCCGGGATGAAAGGTGTGCCAAGTTCTTCAGCAATCTTTGCTGCTGTTGCTATATGTTTGTGTGCAACGATCACATCTATTCCCTTCAACTGCCTTTTCAACTCCCTATAATCCTTTGGGTAAGGATATGAGATTATGCATGAATCACTACTCATTGGATGAACAACGTCGTAATCATTAGCTTCCAAAGGCTTTATGCTAACGTCAAGCCTTGCATCAACCGGAGTTACAAAATCGCCGATGTAGCGAATACATCCAACGCTGCTTCTCCATAACAACTCCATAACCATTCTTGAGCCAATAACGGCAACACTAAACTTTCTTAGATAATCAATCTTCTCCTCTTCAGCCATCCCATGCCAGAATATGTTTTTCATCGCTTGCATTTTTCACTTAAGGTTATTAATTTTTCTTGACTTCACTTGGAAAAAATTTTAAAAACTTCGGCTTTACAATCAAAAATAATGCTTGAACTCCTGATTTCGTTGCTGTTTAGCATGTTTATCGTATTTGTTGCTGCGATGCTCTTTGTTAATGCAATGGAGTATCTGGGTTGCAACTTTCAATTGGGTGGTTCTTTTGTTGGTGCCATACTGTCCCCTCTTTTCACGTCACTTCCTGAAATGATCGTGTTCCTTGTAGCAGTTTTCTTTGCTGGAGTTGAAGCTGGGGAAGCCATAGGAATTGGTACAATATTTGGACAACCGTTTATGGCTTCAAGTCTATCTTATGGATTGGTTGGTTTAACTGCTTTAATTGGATATTATCTAAAAAAAAGAAATGATTTGGTATTAAAAGCGGAAAAAGATTTGGCCATTCCCTATGTTTTTGTAACAATTCTTTTTCCACTAACACTTTTGCCATCGCTTGTTGGATATAATTTTGTCTTTGGGACACTCTTTCTTACAGTCTATGTTTACTACGTTTATTTAATGTACAAGCGGAGAAGGAGTATTGTTATTGAAGAGGCTGAGGAGCCAATTGTTTGCAAATTAGTTCCACATCCAGTGTATGGAAGTATGCTGCAACTGATTGCTGCTGTATTGCTTTTATACAAAGGTTCTCATGACATGGTTGGTTCTGTGGATTTGTTAGCAAAACAGATTGGCATAAGTGCAATGGGTTTGGCGTTGATAATTGTCCCTGCTGCAACGGCAATTCCTGAAACATCAACAGCTATTATATGGGGATTCAGAGGGAAGGATACACTTTGTATAGGTTCTCTAGTTGGAGAAAAAGTACTGTACTCGACTTTTTATCCCGGAATAGCTTTATTTGTCACTTCTTGGAAGTTGGACATCCATGCATACATGAGCGTTGTAGCAACTACTTTGGTGTCTTTACTTTTGCTATATTACATATTTAAAGAGAGAATTCCTTGGTATGGTTTGTGTTTAGGCATGTTTTTTTTCATTGGATATACTGTGCTTGTTTTTGTCTACCATGTCTAGATCATTCAACCTCAAATTCTTTTGTTTTGTAGATACATAGTTGCCTACTGTTCTAGCCTCAATTGTATATTTTCCTTTTTTTAAGACTATCTGGGTAAAAACTATTTGGTGCAATCGTTTGGCATAATATTCCAAAGTTATTTCACAACCTTAAACACGATTTGTGAGAAAAACTAAAGAGAAAAACTAAAGAACAAGAAAATCAAGTGGATAGTCAGACAACTTGAAGAAAGAATTTCAGTAAAGAAGATAGCTGCTGTGATGAAGGTATGCCAGGAAAAAATCTAATAACTGAAGGCACAATATAAAGGAACTGGCAACATTCCAGAGTTAAGACAACTGGGAAGAAAAACCAAAACAGATAGACGAGAAAACAGAACAAATCATTCTGCAGGCTTACAAAAAAAATACGGACTGTAAACACAATTAATACTTAGGAGGATTCGCCGAATATGGAATGCCAAATAAGATTATATGATTCCAACCCTAAACAGTTTGTTGTTGCTAAGGAAAGTCAGGCACAAGTTTTTGAGGAGTTTTCAGCGAATAATAGAATAAGAGATATTCCTGCTAGAATAAACGTCTTCAAACGAATGGAAAGGCTGAGAGTTCTTTGGATTGATGAGGTAGAAGCAATATCTTTTTGAATTGCTGGAGAGTTTATTTGCTAGTATAATTACGCAACTGTATATCAGCCTGAATTTTGATGGACTTGGCCTTATCAGGCTTTTCTGAGGAGGTTGCCTGCCGAAAGAGTGTTTGAGTTTAGCAGGAGGTAGTTGTTTGAGGAGTGAAGTTATTTCAGGATACATACTTAAAATCTTATAGATTACAAATTATTTCATCAACTTTAAGTTTTTTAATTTTTAGGAGATCTAGGATATTTAAGGCAGCTTCGTGATTTTCTTTTGATGGAGAGGCGACACAATCCACGGAAA
>JAGGXN010000230.1 GCA_021163065.1 Archaeoglobaceae archaeon
GTTTGTTTCTCGAAAAATTTTAAGTAATGAAATATCGCTAATTTTTTGAAACAATTGAGTCAATTGTTCTCTTTAATTTATCGTAAGTCTCTTCTAAGGCTTCGGGAATAACTTGCACATCTGCTAAGACTGGCATAAAGCTTGTATCTCCTATCCAGCGTGGTACGATATGAATATGCAAGTGCTGTTCTATACCTGCTCCCGAAACTTTGCCAATGTTTACTCCAACATTAAATCCATCAGGATTCATACTTTCTCTTATTGCCTTAATAGCTAAATTTACAAGCTTAAAAGACTCTAACAGTTCTTCATCACTTAAATCTTCAGTGCTTGGTACGTGTTTGTAGGGAGCAACCATTACATGCCCTGGGTTGTATGGATTTCTGTTCATTATTATAAAACAAGTTTTGCTCCTATAAAGAATTAGATTTTTTTTATCTTTATTTTCCTTGATAAAATCGCAAAATATACAGCCTTTATGTTTTGGGGCTAAAATGTATCTTATTCTCCAGGGTGCAAAGATTCGCTCCATGTTGTTAGCAGCATTTAGAGAATTTGAAATTTTCTAAACAATTTATTTAGGTACAATAGCTATGTTAAGTATGCGTAAAGTAATTTACACTATAGGACATTCAAACTTAGATGCCAAAACTTTTGTTAGTCTGCTGACTAAGCATAGCGTAGAGGTTTTAGTCGATGTGAGGCGATTTCCGACATCTAAATTTGAGCATTTCAAAAGCGAAAATTTGAAATCAATCTTAAAAGAAAATGATATAGATTATGTGTGGATCAGTGAATTAGGAGGTTTCAGAAAGAGAATACTAAAAAATTCGCCAAATATCGCTATTAAAAGTGAAGGGTTTAGAAACTATGCCGATTATATGCTAACACAGGAATTTAAGCAAGCAATTAGCAATTTGATTGAAATAGCAAAGAATAGGATTGTTGCAATAATGTGTGCTGAGAAATTTTATTGGAGGTGCCATAGAAAGTTTATCGCGGATTACTTAACAATTTTAGGTTTTGAAGTTAGACATATTATTGATAATAATGTAAAAGTGCATAAATTAAGTAAATATGCAAGAATTGTGGGGGATACAGTTATTTATAATAAAATTTAATGTTAGAAAAGCAAGTGTTAAGTATTGCGTTTCTTAAAAGTAGGAGTGTGCGACTTTTTAATCTGTAAAACACATTAGATTGCGTTTTAAGCTAAAAATATATATAAGATGACTTACAAAAAAGATTGGCTGCAAACTTGGAGGTGATATGTGTGGAACTGCCGCTTGCACCTGTTGAGAGGATCATGAGAAATGCAGGAGCTACAAGGGTTAGTGAAGATGCGAAAAAAGCTTTAGCAAAGGCTATTGAAGATTATGCATTAAAAGTTTCGAAAAAAGCAGTAGAGTTGGCAAATCATGCTGGTAGAAAGACTGTTAAGGGTGAAGACGTAAAGATGGCAGCAAAAGAGCTGTAGTTTTTCTTTTAAATTTTGTTTTTTATTTTTAATTATAAAAATTTTAAAAATATTAGAAACCCAAAATTTTAGCTATACCAAAGCTTAAATACAACGAAATTTACATTTTTCATGCATTCTGAGGTGACGATAATGAATGAGGTTAGAAAGCTCATAACTTTATGTGGTAAAAACTGGGCAAAGATTGGTGTTGAATTTACATTTATTGGGGGTCAGCCCGAATGTGAAAATTGCATGCTTAAAGTGGCATGTTTGAAGTTGAAAAAAGGAGTTAAGTATAAGATAGTTGCACTTAGAGGTAACGTTCAAGAGTGCCCATTACATGATGAGGGTGTTGTCTCAGTAGAGGTTGTTGAATTACCAATCTTAGCATTAATCGACTCAAACATGGCAGTAGAAGGCGCAACAATACATTTCAAAAATGAGAACTGTGATTACTACGATTGTGCTATGTATAAACTATGTCATCCTGAGTTAGAGGATGGAGAAGCTGTTGTTATAGAAAAAGTGATAGGCGATTCCCCAACGGAATGTAAAAAAGGTAGGAGTGTCAAACTCGTAGAGCTTGCAAGAAAATACGAGGATGGTAAAAAACTCAGCAAAATCTTTAAATTTTTCGTAAGTTAGAGAACCTATGGCTCTTGGATTTGTTTTAATAAAAGTGGCTCCACGAAAAGAAAAGGAAGTGTACAGTAGATTAGCTTCTTTGGAGGAAGTTGAGGAACTTTATCCTTTATTTGGGGAATATGATTTAATTGCTAAAATAGTTGTTAAAGATTTTGAAGAATTAAGTG
This sequence comes from Archaeoglobaceae archaeon, assembly GCA_021163065.1. GTDB lineage: Archaea > Halobacteriota > Archaeoglobi > Archaeoglobales > Archaeoglobaceae > B5-G16. Next base: position 2,272 of record JAGGXN010000230.1, read on the forward strand.
AAGTTGTGGTTAAAAAAATTAGAGCGTTGGATGGAGTGTTAGAAACGAAAACACTAACTGGGGCTAAGTTTTGATTATGAGCGATAAGAGAGGTTTGCAGATAATAGCGAAAAATGAAATAGGTGTTTTGAGAGATATAACGTCAATTGTTGCAAATTACAAAGGAAACATTACATATGCTCAGACTTTTATAATAGAGCATGGAGAATACAGGGGAAACTCTTTGATTTATTTTGAAATTGAAGGCGGTGAATTCGAATCGATGGTTGAAGATATTAAAAAACTTGAAACTGTCGTAGAAATAGAGGAAGAGGCCCCATTTGAACGTATTTTTGGGAAAAGAGTTATTATACTCGGTGGAGGAGCTTTAGTATCTCAAGTTGCGCTGGGTGCAATAAGTGAGGCAGATAGGCACAATCTTAGAGGTGAGAAAATAAGTGTTGACACAATGCCAATTGTTGGCGAAGAAGAGTTAGCTAAAGCTGTAAAGGCAGTAGCGAGGCTGCATAGAGCAGAAATTTTAGTTTTGGCAGGCGGTTTAATGGGTGGAAAGATTGCTGATGAAGTTAAAAAACTCAGAAAAAGCGGAATCCCTGTTGTGTCGTTAAACATGTTTGGAAAAGTCCCTGCTGTATCGGATGTTGTTGTTAGCGATCCAGTTATGGCTGGAACAGTGTCAGTTATGCACATATCAAAAATGGCAAAGTTTGATTTGAGAAGAGTTAGGGGTAAAAAAATTTAGTCTATTTTTATTGTTTTCCTTGCGACTTTTTCTGTCTTAGGTAATATTATTTCTAAAACGCCATTGTTGTAATTTGCCTTGGCCTTTTCTATATCAACTTCTGTTGGTAGCATTATTTTTCTATACACCTCTCCGTACTTTCTTTCACGCATTATGTAGTTCTTCTCTTTCTCTTCTCTTTCCTCTTTTTTCTCAGCTTTTATTACTAAGCTTCCATCTTCTATGTATATTTCAATTTCATCTTTGTTAAATCCTGGAAGATCTGCTACAACTCTAATTGAATCTCCCTCATCAATTACATCTACTGCGAACATTTCTGTAGGCATTGTACCAAGCCTAAATCTATCGAATTCCTCAAAAAGTCTATTCATCCTCTCCTGCATTCTTTTCATCTCCTCAAACAAGTCAAACATATAATCACCTCCCTAACTTTTTATTCTTTACTTTTTTTTCTTAACCTTTAGTTAGCATAATTGATATTTAAATTTTTCTACAAGTGATGGAAATTCTCCAAACATCTCTTTAATTTCATAGTTTTTCTCAGCAGACAAATGAAAAACAATATTGAAAAATTCGGACTTAACAGGAGTCTTAACAGGAGTTGGAACAAAAAGTAGAAAGAAAAAATGATATTATAACTACTCCTCCAAAATTCTCTCTGCTTCTTCTCTGTAAGCATCCATTACGTATGGGATGCCAGAAACCTTTGCTGCCTCCTCTGTTAAAGCAATTAGGTCGTTTCTGGATATCGTTGAAAGCTTGAAGTTTCTGCTGCCTGCCATCAATTGCTGAAGGCCAATCTTTATCTTCTGACAGAATGTGTACATGGCTATTGCTCCCGTTGGAATCTCATTTATTTTGCTTCCGTACTTTTCTTTCAGCTCTTCGTAGGTTATGAATATCTCTTCCAAGCTGTTTCCGTACTTAGCAACGTTCTTCGGCAGATTTCCTTCTTTCAACCACTTCTCAATGTTCTTACCCACCATGCCGGGTATCATCAACGCCCTGCCCATACACACCGCTTTCACGTAAGGAGCCCCCATTGCGATTGCCTTGAATATTCCATCTTCGGTTGAGAATCCTCCAGCAATAGCAATGTCGGGAACTCTAAATCCTCTCTTGTCCAACCTCCTGCAGAATTGGTAGGTCAGGGATTCAAGGTAGAAGGTTGGTATTCCCCATTCGTTCATCATCGGCCACGGACTCATTCCCGTTCCTCCTCCTGCACCATCAATTGTGACCAAGTCCAGCTTTGCCTCTGACCCGAGCCTCAGTGCAAGGGCCAAATCAACTGCTGAATATGCACCGGTTTTCAGTGTGATTCTTTTGAAGCCAATGCTTCTCAGCCTGTCAACCTCTTCAAGGAAGGATTCCCTGCTCACAAATCCGAGCCTTGAATGCCTCTCGAACTCCTTAATTTCCCCTTCCTTAAAAGCCCTTTGAACTGCGGGATCTTCGGGATCGGGCAAAACTATGTAGCCTCTCCTCCTAAGTTCAAGTGCCCTCTCTAGCGACTTTACCTTAATCTCTCCGCCTATGCTCTTCGCTCCCTGTCCCCACTTGAGTTCGATTGTCTCCATGTTATGCTTGCTTGCAAGATATTCAGCAACACCAAGTCTTGTATCCTCAACATTCATCTGGACGATCAGCTCGCCATATCCTTCGTAGAATTTCCTGTAGATCTCTATTCTCCTATCCATCTCCGGCGATCTCTTCACCTTCCCCTCTGAATCAAGCTCAAGCTCGGGGTCTACACCACATACGTTTTCACCGCAAACGATTGTAATGCCCGAAATTGCTGCCCCAACTGCAAAGTGCTCCCAGTTTCTGCGGGCTATGTCAGTGGA
>JAGGXN010000039.1 GCA_021163065.1 Archaeoglobaceae archaeon
AGCATTGGTTTATTGGTTGTTAGCTAAGGAAATAGTTAAAATTAAGGGGATCGCAGACTTTCCGTATTCAGTTGAGGACTTCGAAGCTGAACTTTAAATTAAAAATTTTAACATGCGTAAAACGATCAAAGAGCTTGCAAGAGAGAGAAGAAGTATTAGGAAATTTAAAAAAGAAGAATTTGAATTAAATATTGTCCTTGACTGTATTGAAGTTGCAAAAGAAGCTCCATCCGGAAGTAATGCACAACCCTGGCACTTCGTAATCATCGAAGACGATGAGCTAAAGAAAAAGATAAGAGAGACTTGCGAGAAAGGCGAAAAGAAGTTTTACGCTAATGTTAAAGGTAAGTTGGCTGAATGGCTCAAGAATAAAAAGCTAAATTGGCAAAAGCCTTTTTTGATAGAAGCTCCATATATTATTGCCGTATTCTCTCACAAAAAATCACCATACTCAAGGGAGTCTGTATGGATTGCCATTGGATACTTAATTTTAGCAATTGAAGAGAAAGGTTTGGCAAGTTTAACTTACACTCCTCCAAACAGAGGTGAGGTAGCAAAGCTGTTAAATTGCCCAGAGGACTATAGGCTTGAAGCTTTAATTCCAGTGGGATACGCCAATGAAGACAAAGTAAAAGAGCCTCGCAAGATTTTGGATGAAATCGTTGCTATCAATAGCTTTCACAATTTAATCTATAATCTAATCAAAGATTGATGAGTGTTTGGGATTTCATAAAAAAATATTACGTTGATTCAATCGTATACAAGCAAGGTTACAACGCAGTTAATACTGTAACTTGGGCAGCCATACTAATAGTTGCTGTAATTTTAATTTACAAGTATCTGAGCAAGAGAATAAAGTTTGATGAAAAATTTGTATTTGCAAACGTGCCATTTATAATATTGGGGTCATCCGTAAGAATTGTTGAGGATGCTGGATTTTTAAAGCCGCCAATTTCATACTTTTTCATGACTCCTCTAATATATATCATCATATTTTCAATAGCATTTCCAAGCCTAATAATTTCGCTTAGAATGAAGGAAGATTACTGGAAATACTATGGACTTGTTGGATTGATTGCCTCTCTTTCGGTTATTATTTTACTCATTTTTAATCTTAAAATCGTAAATTGGTGGGTTTTTCCAATTGCAATTTCTCTATCTTCGATTCTTACAACTTTATTCTATTTCTTGACAAAACTTAATATTTTTAGCAAAATGGGGAATGCTTTAAGCTATACAGCGTTCTTTTCCCACATGTTAGATGGTTGTGCAACTTTCTTAGGCATAAATTACCTTGGCTACTGGGAGTTGCACGTTTTGCCAAGGTTTTTAATTGAAAACTTTGGTGCCTGGATAATGATTCCAACAAAATTCTTAGTATTTTTTGCCGTGTTGTTTGTGTTAGATACAGAAAAAGATGAGAACTTAAAAAACTTTTTAAAATTCGTTTTAATAGTTTTAGGCATGGCTCCTGGTGTGAGAGATGCGTTGAGAATGACTTTCGCAGTATAGAAAGCTGTAAAGCTGTTTAGAATGAAACAAACATCTCAATCAGAAAGATTATATTTTAATTCTATCACAAAAATAAATCGTGTGCAAGTTTGAAGAATATGGCAACTGCGATGAAGAAACCAAAAACCAAGAATACTGCATATTTCATAAACCGAACAAGAGTGAAGAGGAGGCGAGAGAATTTTATGAGAAATTCTTAAAAAAGTTTAAGCCTAAAAAAGAAAGGATTTATATATTCGGAAATGAAATAGAAAGACTCGTTTTTGAGGAAACGGTTGATTGTAGAAGATATGTTTTCCCTAAAATTCCATGGGGTTTTAAGCTCGTCTTTGAATATGCTAAATTTAAAGGAGACGCAAGATTTTACGGGGCTACATTTGAAGGGGATGCAGGGTTTAGCGGAGCTACATTTAAAGTTGCATGGTTTGAAGAGGCTATATTTAAAGGAGAGACACTATTCAACGTTGCTAAATTTGAAGTATTGCCAATTTTTAGTAGAGCTAAATTTGAAGGAGATGCAGTTTTTCTTAATACTATATTTGAAAATAGTGTGGATTTTCGAGATGCTGTGTTTGAAAAATCTGCATGTTTTGAGGAAGCTACATTTAAAAGACTCGCATTGTTTGAAGGGACTAAATTTGAAGGAAACGCAAACTTTGAGAGAACTACGTTTAAAGGAGACGCAGGTTTTACTGATGCTATATTTAAAGGACGTGCATCGTTTGTGGGGGCTACATTTGAAGGAATAGCGGATTTTAGGGAAAAAGAAGAAAACTCTGAGTACAAGTTTTACGGTGAATTAAGCTTTTCAAATGCAGAATTCAGGAAAGGGGTATTTATAGACATTCCAAGCGAATGGTTCAAACTTCCTTCTGCTGAAGCTGAGGCTTGTAGAGTCCAAAAGATTTCTTATGAGAGGGAAGGGAAGAAGGACGATGCGGACAGGATGTTCGTTAGGGAGAGAAGAGCTTTAAGAAAAGCTAAGGTGGAAGAAGCTAAAGCCAATGTAAGAAAAGTTAAGGAAGAAGTGAAAGAAACCAACTCTTCTCTTCGAAAGGTTGAAAAGATTAAGGCAGAGCTGATAAAAGCATTTAACTTGATAAAAGCAACGAGTAGTTACCTTCTTGCAAAGGGTAGCTCCTCTCTCGAATTTCTTATTGCAGATTTGACATGCGAGTACGGGATTAATTGGCAGAGACCTGTAATTTTATGGATGTTCTTTGTTCTCTTCACTTTCCCTCTCCTGTATTTCATTCTTGGAGGTATTACGAAAGTTAGTTCTCCATTGGATTACCTATACTTCAGCATAGTTACGGCAACAACCCTTGGTTATGGTGATTTACAACCAATCGGTTGGTGTAAGCTTGTTGCATCCACAGAAGCAATTTTTGGAACTTTCATGTGGGCTGTTTTCCTAGCTGTATTCGCAAGAAAGTACATGAGGTGAGACTAAATTGAAACTGAGTCGAAAATTTTCCTATTTTTGCGGATTTAATTAAACCTTGTTAGATTTTTTAAGATAAAAATATGGTTGTGTTTGTATAATTTTATTATGAGTTCAAATGAAAGAGACCTAATAGTTTTTACATCCTAATGCTTTTAACATACTAAAAAAGCAGTATGAAGGGTTATGGAAAGAATCTAGACCACTAATTTAATTGTAAACCCTCTTAATCTCACCGACGCCTTTACTTTTCCCCTCTCTAAAAATGAATTTTTGCCCCTCAAAAACAAATTGTGGATTGTATTTGAATCGGATTTTAACCAATCCTCTGTCTCCAGCTTTCATGTAGTCTTTTTCCATATCTTCAAAAATTACAGTTTCAGATATTGTTTCCAAATGCACTACTGGTTCATAACCCCTCTTTATTAAAGTTGGATGGCTAAACACAAAAACATCTGCATCGAATTCCCACACGGCATTTAATTGCTTCTTAGATAAAACCATACCTCTCCTCAACTCATCGTATTTTACACCCTTCAAAGCCACACCTACAATATCACCCTCCTCAGCCTTCGAAACTCGGTAGTAGTGCATTTCTATGCTCGAAACCTTAACTTTCCTAAAACTTCCATCACGAAATGGACCAATGTAAACATCTTCCCCCTCTTCCAAGGTACCAGATTTGATACTACCACTCACAACGGTTCCAACACCACTTACCTTATAAAGCCTATCAATATACATCAGAAAATCTTTCCCGAACGCATTTCTCTTTGGCAGCTTATAAAGCAGTTCTTCAAGAATGTCATAACCTTCCAATGTAATAGACGAGGTTTTAATAATCGGCACAACAAACTTGTTTTCCATCATCTTCACTGCTTTGCTTACTTCATCAACGTCATGAATCAGTAAAGGAATCCTTCCAACAGTTCTCAAAGTCTTTGATATTTCATCCACAACTTCCCTAACTCTCTTCTCATCCACCATGTCTATCTTTGTTATTGCTATTATAACCGGCAAATCCATTGCTAAAAGTATTCCCAAATGCTCTTTCGTTGTCCTCATAACTCCATCGTTTGCAGCAACAACTAAAAGCCCATAATCAATTTTTTGCCCAAGCAAGCCCCTAATTGTCGTTCTTAACCAAGGCTCATGTCCAACGGTATCAACAAAAGATACAAGTTTGTCAACATTTTCAACTACCCACGCTTTTTCTGATTTGCTTAAAGGATTCTTGAGCTTCACAGCCTTCCCGCCTTTAAACCCAAAAACTGCAAAACTCAAATCAGCACTTAAGCCTCTCTCAATTTCATGCTTTAAAACATCTAAGTAAGCTCTTGTCAAACCATCACCATCATCAGTCTTGCCAGTAATTAAACAACCAACTAGGGTTGACTTTCCATGATCCACATGACCGGCAGTGCCAATCATTACATGTTCTTTTGGCTTGGATTTTACAATTTCAACTATACCAACAAAACCATCAGAAACAATGTATTCTTCAATAGACTTTATTTTTGCATCTATTTCTCTAGCAATCTTTCTTATTATTTCAACCGTTTCCAAAAAACGTTGTTTAGGCAAACCTTTTAGCTTACCAGAGTCAGAAACTCCAATAACGTAGATAGCTTTACCCTTACCCATTAAAATTCTGTGATTCATTTGACATGCTAGTTGCTGAAATCTTCCTCCTTTGAGATGATAAGACGTAAGTACTTCCTTAAACTCAATATTATCTCTTTCTCCTTCCCTAACTATTTTAAGTAGTTTTTCCATTTTTCAAAATTTGTAGCTTATCGAATTTATCTGTTTCGTACAAATTTCAAAACATTTTTATTTCATGAGATGCTTCCCATTATTGAGATGCTTGAAGTACTAAAGCAGTTAGCTTTGATGAATGCATCGAAAAAGGTGTTAAAGATTAGTTCAAAGGAGCTTGCAGACAAGATAAACCAAAGTCTGCAAACTGCTGCAAGGAAATTAAAGGAGTTAGAGAGTGATGAATTGATTGAAAGAACTTTAACGAAGGATGGGCAGTTCATAGTGATTACGGAAAAAGGAAAAAGAAGGCTGTACAGAGAATATTTGGATTACAAGAAAATATTCGAGGAAGATGAAACAATAACGATAAAAGGAAAGGTTTTCAGCGGAGTTGGCGAAGGACGATACTATGTATCCCTTGAAGGTTATAAAGAGCGGTTTAAAGAAAAATTGGGCTTCGACCCATATCCGGGAACTTTAAACTTAAAGATTCCCAAAGAGCAGCTTTACTTTAGGCGTAGGTTGGAAGAAGAAGATGGAATTTTAATTGAGGGTTTTAAAACTCCTGATAGAACGTTTGGAGATGTTAAGGCGTTTAAATGTAAGGTTAACGGTATAGAGGGAGCCATAGTTCTTCCAAAAAGAACACATTACCCTTCAGATGTTTTGGAAGTGATAGCTCCCGTAAAGCTTAGAAATTATGGCATAAAAGACGGAGATTTTGTTGAAGTGGAGGTGTGTTTATGATTGAAGATGCATTGAGAGCATTTAGGCGTGGAGATGCAGTTTTAATATTCGATTTCGATGATAGAGAAGGTGAGACAGACATAGCTATACCAGCGATAAATGTAACACCCAAAGATGTTGCGATGATGCGAATAGATGGAGGAGGTTTAATTTGCGTTGCAATACATCCGATAGCTGCTGAAAAACTTAAACTGCCATTCATGCATGATGTATTAAGAATAGCGAGCAAAAGCATTCCAGAAATTGCATCGATTTCAAATGCAAATGATATTAAATACGATTCAAGATCATCGTTTTCCCTATGGGTGAATCACAGAGACACGTTTACGGGAATTACTGACAACGATAGAGCATTAACGATAAGAAGAATCGGAGAAGTTGTTGATTATGTAATGGTTGGAAACGAATTTGACTTGGGCAGCGAATTTAGAAGTCCGGGACACGTAGCGTTGCTTAGAGCAGCCAAAGATCTCACTTACAACAGAGTTGGACAGACTGAACTTAGTGTTGCTCTGGCAGAGATGGCAGGAATAGCTCCAGCAGTTGCTATTTGTGAAATGCTTGATGCTAAAACAGGAAAAGCTTTGACAAAGGATGAAGCAATGAAATATGCTGAAAAAAATGGAATTCCATTTATAGAAGGCAAAGAAATAGTCAAAGCTTACAAGGAATTCAAGGAAGTAAAGATGAACCTGTTCATTTAGCTATATCAATCCTTTCTGCTTTAATTTCCTATAACTATTCCTTAAGACTCGCCTTACAATTCCCCTCTTTTTCAACCCACCAAGCTTAAAGGCAACTTTTCTTACGCTCTTTAGCTTTAAAAATAGCTCCAATATTTTTCTATCCTTTTCATCCAAATCCAAATGTTTTAAAGCTTTTTCAGCAATCTCAGCTAAACTAGTATTTCCATAATATATCTTATAAGGCTCCTCATTCAATTTTGATTTCAATTTGAATTTAATTATGAATATTTTTTCGGGTAATTTTCCATAAAATTTCTCTAATTCTTCTAAAAGTTCGTCTTTACTTTTGAACCCATCAAGTTTTGCATCCTCATTATTAAGATCTTTCAATAATTTTTGCATAACACTCTCAATCTCAGCAATTCCTATTACGTTTCCACCGCAATGAATGTAAACCAAATCACCCTCCTTCAAATTCGTGTAAATCCTTAAAGTTGTTGTTTTCTTGCCATTAAGAATCTTACTTTTGAATTTATCTTTAAATTCCAAGTGTTTTTCAATTTTAAAGTTTGATTCATTCATGCTCAAATTTCCTTACCTAAGAATATGCCATCGTGTGTTCTTACAATCTCAAATTTGACGTAATCTCCAACTTTCTTGTTTGTTAAGACTGTAACAACTCTGTTTTTAACAATACATAATCTTTCACCACGCATTCTACCATTGGCAACTATTTTAGCCTTAAACCTTTCTCCCCTCTTAATAGGACTTGGAATTCTATCTCTTTTCTCCATTCCAAAATCTTCAGGCTTTAAAATTAGCTTTACCCCATATTCTTTTTCTAATTCCTCTAATCTCTTGTAGAACTCTCTAAAAGTCATAACTTTCTTCAGTTTTCTCCCAGTTTTGTAAGGAATGTACTTCTGTATGCCCAAAGGAGGATACTTTTTGCCAGCTCCGATTTCTAATGCAAATTCTATTAGTTTTTTTATCTCATCATCGTTGTATCCAACAACCCATACTGGGGCGATTAGTAAATCCATTTTACTCTCAGCAATCATTTTAGCATTCTCCAAAACCTTTTTCAATGGATACTTTGCATCATGCAGAATCTCAGCCTTCTTTTCATTTAACGTACTTAAAGATAAGTTAATTCTTGTAGCATAATTTTCAAGCATCTCAATCTTCTTTTCATTCAACAAAACACCATTTGTTTGCATCGATACTACTTCCACCTCCTTTATTTTGCTAATTTTGTCAAGTAGCATTTCCATATATGGATAAAGCGTTGGTTCCCCCTGTCCATCTATGTGTACTTCAACACCTTTGCCTTTAAACTCTACAACTTTTTTTAGCTCTTCAACCAAATAGTCTGGATCAACAATGTAATCTGTAACCCTCGTTTTACTTTTCCTACCCTCATCAACACTACAAAATATACAATTCAAATTGCACCCAGTTATCGGGCGAACTTGAATCAAATTCGTCCCTCTATCAATCAAACCGAATGCTGCATGTCCTAGAAGCGGTATTCCCGATTCTTTAGTAATGAAAACTAATTCCCTCTTTGTTACACTATGCAAAACTTTTTTTGGTTCAGCAAATGATATTATATACTCTTTCGAATACTTTGATGCAAGCTTTTCGTAAAATCTCTTAGGAATTCTTACTTCAATCAAATTTCGTATAAGAAATATTTTCTCCTTTTTAGTTTCAAATTCCCTGAGCATTAATGTGTGTCTACACACCTTTCAAATCTTTAACAACAGAAAATCCGAGTTCTGTTAGCTTATAAACTCCATCTTTCTCTTCAATAATTCCATCATCCTTCAGTTCCTCTAACAACTTTTTAAGCATCTTTGTAGGTATTCTCGTCGATTTCGCTATTGTTTCTTCATTTACTTCTTTCGATTTTAGCAAATCAACAATCCTAAGTTTGTTCGGATTTGATGTCAAATGCCCTACCAACTTTTCCATGTTTAAAACTCGTCATTAAAGATATAAGTAATTTTAGTGTATTATTTCAGTAAAATCTTCTTAATTTCTTTATCAAAAAATAGTTATTTTAAATATTTAAAATTTTTAAAATTTCTTAATTGGGCATAAAAATTTGAAAGAGTTAACTTCGATATGACTTCGGCATTCCGAGTATATGCTCTCCAATGAAAGCTAACGCCATTTGCTGTGTCACAGGGGCTAATCTGATTAGATTTATCTCCCTCCACCATCTCTCAACGTCATACTCCTTAGCATAGCCATAACCGCCAAACGTTTGCATCGCCCAATAAACTGCCTTGATTCCAGCCTCAACTGCCACAACCTTAGCCATGTTAGCGACAGCTCCAACGTCTCTATAATTTGCATTGTTGTCGAACAACCAAGCAGCCTTGAAGTTCATAAGCTTGGCAGTCTCTAGGGTAGCATAAGCCTCGGCCAACGGGAATTGCAAAGCTTGGTAACTACCAATCGGTTCATCAGCAAAAACCCTTCTTTGCTTAGAATATTCAACAGCCTTTGAAATTGCAAGCCTCGAAATCCCAACTGCAGCAGTAGTAAAGCTCATTCTCTCAGGATTTAGCGTGTCAAGAATTGAATACCAACCTTTATCGAGAGGTGGCATTAAAGCATTCTCGGGCAACCTCAAATTGTTGAAGCTGACTTCGCAAGTCTTAGAATAGTTTATTCCATGTTTTGGAATTGGATTTATTTTTATAGCCTTATTTGGCAAATCAGCCAAAAACAGACTTATCCCATGGGTCTTTTTTGGTGCTTGCTCCCTTGGAGTTGTCCTAGCAATTATGAGCATTCCCTTAGCCC
>JAGGXN010000056.1 GCA_021163065.1 Archaeoglobaceae archaeon
ACGTTTTATTTAGTTATTATTTAAAAGTATTACAAATCGAAAATTTTTTATGCGTATGATGTGAATGTGGCTATGGTTTCAGAGAACATTATCAAACTGGTAAACCATGAAGCTTGGATAGAGTGTCAACAAAGGGGTAGAGCTTATCTTAAATGGGGTCATTTGCCTGAAACAGATGGTAAACTCGATCCAAAATCGATTAAAAGGGCTTTTGTAATTGATCCAGATAGAAATAAAAATGCTTGGCAGTTGGTAGTGATAAGGAAGCATCATCTAAAGGAGGGTTGTTTTTAGGGTTTAATGCTGAAAAAGAGGGCGTTTATACAATTGCTGTAGAGTATGATAGAGGCATATACTCAGTTACTGAGGACAACAAATGGATTTTTGGAGAGAAAAGTTATGTTGCAAGCTTAGGCTACACAGTCAAAGAATCTCGGTGGATATGTGGTTTTGCAAAGGCATGTTGTGTGGTTGGAGATTTTAAGGGTAAGGATAAAGTTACCGCTGGTTTAGAATTTGAAATTATTGGGGATGTTAAAAAATTTGAGAGTGGAGATAGAATAGAAGTACAGCTATTTTTCAGAAATAATCCAGTTAAAGGAGAGATAAATGTAAGGGCTAATGGAAAACATTCTGTTATTGAAACTGATAACAACGGATTTGCAGAAATTGAGCTTACAAAAGGTGTAAACGTAATTTCAGCGAGATACGTAGATGAAATGACAAAAATTGCAGGAGTTTGCGATAAGAAGAACATAACGACCACGTTAACGATCGTGGTGGAGTAGATGACCGAAGCAAAAAAAGAAACTAACATCAAAGAACAGATCAAACAATACTGGGACTCAAGAGGAAAAGATTACGATAGTTCTCCCGGCCATGCATCTCTACCTGAACTCTGGAAAAATGTTTTATCTAATGTTTTTAATAGCAAAATGAGAATACTCGATGTTGGTACTGGCACGGGATTTCTCGCATTGTTACTGGCTGAATTGGGACATGAAGTTGTTGGAATAGACTTGTCAAAGGAAATGCTTGAAGTTGCGATTAAAAAGGCAAGAAAATCTAAACTTGAAGTAGAATTCAAGATTGCCGATGCTGAAAATTTACCATTTGATAACAATTCTTTTGATGCAGTAATTTGCAGACACCTCTTATGGACACTACCAAATCCGCTAAAGGCTGTTAAAGAGTGGAATAGAGTTGTTAAACCAAAAGGTAAGGTTGTTGCAATTGATGGGTCGTGGTTTGATAAATCTCTGAAATCTAACATCACAAGGTTTTTGGGGCAGATAGGAGTTGCAATATATGAAAAAAGAAATCCGTGGAGAAACTACCATTGTTTACAAAAAATTAGTGAAATGCTACCATTCTACAACAACCTAACACCAGAAAAGGCTGTTAAATTGTTTGAAAACGCTGGTTTGTTGAATGTATCTGTAATAGACTTAGGCTGGATTAGAAAAGCAATGTTGGAAAATCAGCCATTTGTTTATCGTTTTGCGTGGAGTAATAAGGCGTATTTTATGGTTGAAGGTTTTAAGGAGGTGTAGATGTGAGGTTGACGAGAAGAGATTTTGTGAAATACACTGGATTTGGAGCTGCAAGTTTGTTGGGGATGAGCTTTTTGGGTTGTATGACGAAGGAAACGACTAAAGACACGTTGATAATAGGCTATGCGGAAGATTTAAAGCTAAGAGGAGATCCAGCAAAGATAGACAGATCGATTCCGAAATTCTGCGTGCTTGAAAGACTCATAGAATACGATTTAAGCTCGGATGACTTTGTTCCATCTTTGGCGAAGAAGTGGGACGTTGAGAGCGGTGGAAAGAGGATTGTGTTCGAGCTTAAAAAGGGAATTCTTTTCTCGGATGGGGCTGAGATGGATGCAAATGCGGTTAAGTTTACGTACGACATACTCGTTGTCAGAAAGCACTCCGTAGCCCCTAGGAGCGTTGAGGTTATCGATGACCACACCGTCGCTTTCAACTTCGATGAAGCATGGGTACTGAACTTCGCCAAACTGCAGGACGTTCACGGCTTGGGAGTTATGTCTCCAAAATCCGTTAAGCCTGAAGGAGATCCAAACGGAACACTCGTCGATTTAATAGGAACTGGTCCATTCAAAGTCGTCGAATACGTTGAAAACCAGTACACCGTGCTTGAACCCAACAGATACTGGTTCGAACAAACTGGTTTGGAGCCGAAGATCAAGAAGCTGATAGTTAAGGTTATTCCAGACGAGGATACGAGGGTTTTAGCTTTGAGAAGTGGAGAGGTTGACGTCCTTATAGACAACTACCACGGAGGATACGATTACACTCCAAGAAACCAGTTGAGTGCATTGAAGAAGGATGGATTCAAAATTCTGACGAAGAACATCCCATACACTTGGATAGTGGTGTTCAACTACAGGAAAGAGCCTTTCAACGACATCGAGATGAGAAGGGCTGTGAATTACGCAATAAACAGAGATGAGATTGCCAAGATATTTGACGGATGGGTTAGACCGGCTTGGAACGGTATGTTTCCTCCAGAAGTACCGGGAATGGCTGAGGCAAACATAAGATACGAATACAATCCAGAGAAGGCTAAGGAGATTGTAAATGGTAAGGACGTCGGCGAGATCACACTCATAGTGAATAAATCTCAGAGCGATCAGATTCTCGTTGCCCAACTCGTCCAGCAACAGCTGAAGAACGTAGGATTGAACATAAAACTTGAAACCCTCGAAAAGGGAGTCTATAAGCAGAAGAGAAATTCGGGAGATTACAATCTCAGGATATACTACATAGGTGGCTCAGAGAGGACTTTCTATATGAGGATATTCTGGAGATTTCTGCCACCTGAAAAGCCTTGGAAGGTTTACATGAGCGATAATGTCACCGAAAAAGCCATAGCTGTCGTTAAGGAGTTTGACAAAACTAAAAGGAGGCAGAAGTTTATCGAATTTTACAAAGCCCTCTACGAAGAAGCTGGAGTTGCACCGTTATACTACGAAGTGGTTGCAGTTGCTGAGAAACCGAACGTTGAAGGGATTAAGTTTGAATACTCGGAACCAAGGTTTTACTCCACATACGTAAAGGCATAGGGGTCTGCAGGTGCTTAGATACATAGCGAGGAGAGCACTCCAAATAATTCCAACCATTTTAGGAATTTCAATCATTTCTTTCTCTCTACTTTACATATTCCCTGGAGACCCAGCTGAGTTCATAGTTGAAGCCAGATATGGAGTTGAACCGACTCAAGAGATGGTAGAAAAGATAAGGATTGAGATGGGACTTGACAAGCCGTTTGTAGTCCAATATTTCAACTGGCTTTCGAAAGCTGTAAGAGGTGATTTTGGCATATCTTGGACTGAAGACAAAACAGTGATGGAAGTAATTTTAGAAAGACTTCCGATTTCTGCAGAGTTGTTCTTCGCTACTTTCGCCATATCCGTAGTCTTTGCTCTAATTTTAGGCGTAATCTCGGCTGTGCACAAGGATAAGGCGATAGATCACATCTGCAGAATCTATTCACTGCTTGGAATAAGCATACCGAGTTTTTGGCTCGGCTTAATATTGATATGGATTTTCTCCGTTCAGTTACATTTATTGCCAGCTTTTGGCTGTTGTGAACTCAAGCATTTGATTCTGCCCGTTTTAACTTGGTGCTTTTCATTCATGGCTATAAAGACGAGGTTTGTGAGGGCATCATTACTCGAAGAGCTTTCCAAGAATTACGTAATAACTGCGAGAGCTAAGGGCTTGCCGGAGAAGTTAGTCGTCTTTAGGCATGCTTTGAGAAACGCTTTAATTCCGATAATAACCTACTTCTCCCTCTCGTTGCATCATCTAATTGTAGGTTCCATAATGGTTGAAGTGGTTTTTTCATGGCCTGGTTTAGGTTCTTTACTTGTCGAATCGGTTTTTAAGAGAGACTTTCCAGTTGTCCAAGCTTTGGTGTTTCTTTCGGGTGTTTTGCTGATAACCATGAATTTAGTCGTTGATTTGCTTTATGCTGTAATTGATCCAAGGATAAGATACGGTGATTGAAATGTTTAAAGTCATTGAAATCTTTAGAGGAATAGAAATTCCAAAAAACAACCTATGCCGCATTGGATTGTCAGTTGTCCTGTTTATAATTTTATTAGGCTCGTTTGCACCCCTCATCGCAAAAGATCCTTACGAAACGAATATGGCTAAAAGACTTGAGTCACCTTCTTCAGAACACTTTTTTGGAGCTGACCAGCTTGGTAGAGATCTGTTCTCAAGGGTTATTTACGGTGCAAGAACGTCTCTAATAGTTGCCATTACTATTTCAGCCTTTTCTATGGGTATTGGTTGTCTGATAGGTGCAGTAAGCGGTTACTTTGGTGGTATAATCGACGATGTTATTGGCAGAATAATAGATGTTTTTTTATCGATACCAGAAATTGTTGTAAATATAGCCTTGGTAGGTGTTTTTTGTACTATCTACGGCTCTTCAACTTGGAACGTAATTTTAGCCGTAGTTTTTACCAATTGGGTAAGCTATGCAAGGATTACGAGGGGGATAGTCCTATCTCTTAAGGAGAGAGAGTTTATCTTCTGTTCAAAGGCTATAGGTGCCAAGAGTTCTTGGATCTTGTTCAAGCACATAATTCCGAATGCTTTAGGCCCGATAATCGTTTTAGCAACTTTAAATGTCGGAAATATTATTCTTACGATTGCAAGCTTAGGATTCTTAGGCTTAGGAATTCAACCGCCTACACCAGAATGGGGACAACTGCTGAATTCGGGGAAGAACTACATAGCCACAGCACCTTGGATAACATTCTTCCCTGGCTTATTCATAGCTCTATCGGTTTTTGGGTTTAACTTGCTAGGTGAGGGTTTAAGAGATATCTTGGAGAGGCGTAGGATTTATGAGTGATTAGCTGAGATTTCAAAGTAAAATTTGCAATATCTATTTTTAACACAAATAGAAAAATTTTTAAGCTTTATTAATACTATATTCTATCGATGTAATACTAATTGAGGCGTTAATTGAGGCGTCGCTGATGAATGATGTTTTGGTTGTAAAAGATTTGCAAGTTCATTTCATATTAGAAAATACGAGTGTCAAGGCAGTTGATGGTGTTAGTTTCAATGTTCGCAAAGGTGAAAATTTAGCATTGATTGGGGAGAGCGGTAGTGGAAAATCCGTTTTGGGAATGACTATTTTAAGATTGCTGCCAAAAAATGTCAGAGTCAATGGTAAGATACTTTTTAATGGATCAAACCTACTTGAGTTGCCAGAGGAAGAATTAAGAAAAATCAGAGGTAAAGAAATAGCTCTAATTCCTCAAAACCCTGCTACATCGCTTAATCCAGTTCTTAAGATTGGAATTCAAATTGCTGAACCAATGGAGGTACATTTGGGCATTGATAAGAAAATAGCTATTCAAAAAGTAATAAATTTACTAAAATTTTTTGATATAAATCCGGCTGAAAAAAGGGTCAACGAATATCCACATCAGTTTAGCGGAGGAATGAAACAGAGAGCATTAGTTGCGATGGGCACTTCAACAAAACCAAAACTGATAATTGCTGACGAGCCAACAAAAGGTGTAGACGTGACAAAAAAACTTCGTGTTGTAGAGCTCTTCAGAAGAATTAAGGAAAACAATAAACTTTCTTTACTTGTCATAACCCACGACTTACTCTTTGCTGAAAAACTTGCTGACAGAATAGCGGTCATGTATTGTGGACAGATAGTAGAAGTTTGTGAGGCCAAAACATTCTTTGAAGAACCTTTACATCCATATTCAAAAGCTTTACTCGATTCTCTACCTTCAAGGGGCTTAAAACCCATAAAAGGTTGTTCACCAAGCATGGTTAATCCTCCTCAAGGCTGTAGATTTCATCCAAGATGTGAATATGCCACAAGCAAATGTTTGGAAGAACCACCACTCATATCTAATGGCAATAATAATGTGAGGTGTTGGCTCTATGATTAAAGGTACTAATCTGCGTAAAGTCTTCGAGTCAGGCTTGATTTCGAAGACAAAGATAGTTGCCGTTGATGGTGTTGATATCGAGATTAATGAAGGGGAAACACTTGCTTTGGTTGGAGAGAGTGGGAGTGGAAAATCAACGCTTGGTAGAATTCTTTTATTGCTGATTAAACCGACGAGCGGAAAGGTGTTTTTTGATAGATTGGATCTTACAGGGATGAAAGGTAAAGAACTTAGAAAAATCAGGCAAAAAATGCAGCTAATTCCGCAACA
>JAGGXN010000102.1 GCA_021163065.1 Archaeoglobaceae archaeon
CTTTTGGTAATAAACTTGTTGGTGAATTGAAAGAGAATTTGGGCAACTTAGCTGAGAGAATTACGATAACTGGTAAAAACAGAATTTGCATCAAGGTTAATCCTGAGAATTTGCAAAAAGTTGCTGCAAAGCTTAAAGACAAATTTGATCACGTAAAATCTGTGAATGTTATTGACGTTACATACGACAATTCCTTTATTGTTGAGTACGTTATCTCCAGTTATTCCGACAAAGAGCTAATGCCAGTTTTAGTTACGATAGCCACAAAGGTAAGCAAAAGTAATCCAAAGCTTCCAAGTCTGCATAAATATTGGATTAGTGCGGATTACTTGGAAAGAGAAATGCAGGATTTGTTTGGCGTAATCTTTGAAGGAAATCCATGGGGGAGTAGGAGATTCTTGATAGATCCAAGCACTCCAGAATATCCATTAAGAAAAGATTTCAAGCTTGAGGAAGAGGTTTATGTGAGAGGTGATCAAGAATGAAAGAGTTCAGCATAGACGTTCCAGTTGAACCTCCAACTGAATTAAAGCCACTGTTTGTGCCAATTCCTGCGGAATATGTTGAAGATGCTTACAAGAGTGATGAATTCATCGTTTTAGTTGGTCCTCAGCATCCTGGCAGTGGACACATGAGGATAATTGTCAAAGTTCATGGAGACATTATTGTTGACGCAATCCCCGATCCAGGATACGTTCATCGATCAATGGAAAAAATAGCTGAAAACAGGCTTTACATTCAAAACATTCCGCTGTTTGAAAGACCTTCGATAATGGACAATGCTAACTTTAATTTAGGCTATATAAGGGCAATAGAGGAATCTTTGAACATAGAAGTTCCTGAGAGAGCTAAATATTTAAGAACGATAATGGCTGAGTTGTGCAGAATAGGAACTCATCTGT
Source organism: Archaeoglobaceae archaeon (assembly GCA_021163065.1). GTDB lineage: Archaea > Halobacteriota > Archaeoglobi > Archaeoglobales > Archaeoglobaceae > B5-G16. The sequence continues at coordinate 903 of JAGGXN010000102.1, forward strand.
ACGATGCCGCAATCCTTGCAGTATTTATTGGTCACACAACTGGTTTTATGTATCCGTTTGCTGTCAGAGAAATAATTTGCGAATGCTTGGTTAGAATGACTGGTGCAAGATTTACATCTTCATTTATAATTCCCGGTGGTGTGAGGAGGGATGTTGACAAAAAAGTTTTGGATTTTGTGAGAAAGGCAACGTTTGAAATTGAAAGAAGACTTAAGAATTTCGAAAAGATATTCATAAAGAATCCGGCAACAATTGCAAGGCTAAGAGAGGTAGGAGTCTTAAGTAAGGAGGAGGCTATTAAGTATGGAGTTGTAGGTCCATTCTTAAGAGCCTCCGGTGTTGAGTATGACGTCAGAAAAATTGAAAGCTACGAAGCTTATGACGATCTTGATTGGGAGATTGTTGTTGCTGATGAAGGAGACGGATATGCTAGATTCTTAGTCAGAGTTAATGAGATAAACCAGAGTTTGAACATAATCAGGCAGGCAATTGCTAAAATTCCTGAAGGAGATGTAATAAGCCAGGATTTGTTTGAAGGCGTTGATTCAAGTACAAAAAATCCAAAAGATATTAGGGGTGCTTTTTATGACGTTTTTGCAAACCTAACATTGCCTTTGGGTGAGACCACAACGTTAACTGAGGCTGCAAGGGGATTGTTGCTGTATACGATTGTAAGCGATGGCGAATCAAACGTGCCTTATAGGGTAAGAATTGTCACGCCTGGATGGCTGTATCTTAGAGGCTTTATGGAGTCATTAAAGGGAGAAAGATTGGCTGATTTGCAGGCAATATATGGTAGCTTCGGATATTTCCCGCCTGAAGCGGATAGATGAAGGTGGTAAAGATGTTAGATGCGATATTTGAGATGTTTAAAGGCAACATGGTGTACATACCGTTAATTCAGCCAATAGTCAATGCCTTAATGAAAATTCCAATCGTAAATTACATCGTTGCATTGATCTTATGGAAGCCATTTTTTGCCGTAGCAATCTTACCGGGTTTGGGAGGAATAATGATAGTATTGCTTTTAATGGTTTATTGGGAGAGAAAGCTTACTGCAAGGGTTCAGTGGAGAGTAGGTCCTTTAGAAGTCTGTAGACCCTTAAGGGGTTTAATTCAGCCACTTGCAGATGGTTTAAGGTATTTCTTCCAAGAAGTTATCGTTCACGTTGAAGCTCATCGCCCATACTACGTTCAACTACCGATTTTAACGTTCATCCCAGTGTTGTTACCAATTTTGTTCATACCCGCTGGTGAAATCGTTGCGGTTAGAAGTCAATATGCAATTCAGATAATTGTTGCATTAATAGCCTTGATTCCTATAACAATAATTGCAATTGGCTGGGCATCCAACAATCGTTTTGCGTACATCGGCACTGTTAGAGAGGCAATGATGTACTTTGCTTATGAAATTCCATTCGTTATTGCCGTTTTAGCAATGATATTGATGTATGGAAGTGGAGATCCTTACGTTATTGTTGAAAAACAAACCGTTCCAGGCATAGTAATGAATCCCATCGCTTTCCTCGTATTTTTCATTGCCACGTTAATGGCTACATCAAGATTGCCGTTTGAGATTCCTGAGGCCGATCAAGAAATAGCTTTTGGTCCATTCGTTGAATATAGCGGCATACTTTTTGGAATAGTTATGACGTTGGCTTACGAAAAGCTGTACATAATGTGCTTGCTGATGACAATACTCTTCTTTGGAGGTTGGAGTGGTTTTGCAATTCCATTGCTGGGTGATTTAACTCCAGCAATCTGGCTGTTTGTTAAGGCAGTGGTTATTATGCTAATAATAGCTTTATCTCGTTCAATTTATCCAAGATTTAGGCTTGATCAAGCTCTAAGACTTGGGTGGACTTCAATGCTTGGAATTTCATTGTTTTCGCTTGCAATAGCCGTAGTAAAGGTGTGGTGGTTGGGATGAAGGTTGAAAAAGTTGAGTTTGATGCCCTTAGCAGAATCATAGGTCATTTAAATGCAATAAGTGTAGGTGTTAAGCAAGCAATAAAGCCCGAAAGAATAACAACAGAGTATCCAAGGGAGAGAAGAAAGTTGCCAGACAACTTTAGGGGGCTAATTTTGTTTGAAAAAGACAGATGTATTAGCTGCTTTAGATGTGCATTTATTTGTCCTGCAAATGCAATTCAAATGGAGCTTTATGATAATTATTATCCTTCCATAGATTATTCAAAGTGCATTTTCTGCCATTTCTGTGTTGATTCTTGTCCGACAACAGCTTTAAAGCAAACAAAAATACATGATGTGGCATTTAAAGATTTGGATGAGATGGTTGTACATACAGATGAGATGATTAATCCTCCTGAATTGCTTAGGGAAGACAAAATTACGGTTGAGTACAAGATAAATGGTAAGCTTGTGTTAGAAAGGAAAAGGGAAGTTGAGGATTTGATTGTAGACGTTATTCCAGTAAAAAGAATTGAGTATCATTCTGCATGCGTAAACCCTCAAAACTGCCTTGGCGATGCTTTGTGCGCTTTAATTTGTCCAACTAATGCAATAACTGTTGTTGAGGAAGAGGGAAGAAGAATTATGAAGATCGATACAGCTAAATGTACTGGCTGCGGTTTATGCGTTAGAGAATGTCCAACAAAGACACTCGGCTTAGTTAGGAGGGAGGGGTAGCTATGATGTATCAGTGGGAAATAAAAATCCCAAAAAAGATCCATGATACCAAGTTTTTTGGAAATTTGAAAATAGAGGTTATAGATAAGGGTATTTGCAGTCATTGTGGGACTTGCGCTACAATTTGCCCAGTAAATGGCATTAAAGTTGAAGACAAGCCAATTTACTTTCCAAATTGGGAGAAAGAATGTATTGATTGTGGTGCGTGCATTAAGGTTTGTCCGAGATGGGATTATAAACCATTGAATGGAATTGGAGATTATTTAGAAATTTTGGCAGCGAAATCCAAGAGATTCAAGGGGCAGGATGGAGCCATGGTTACAGAAATTATGGCTTCAGCTTTTGAAATGGACTTAATCGATAGGGCAATTTTTGTTGGTAGAGATGAGAATTGGAAGCCAATAACTTCAATTGTAAAAGATATTGAACAACTTTTTGAAGAGACAATTAGGGGTACTAAATACAGTTTTGCAGATGTGATGCCGAGAATAAAGGAGGTTGTAAAAGATTACAGGGTTGGTGTTATTGGTACACCCTGTATGATGTCGGGTGTAAGAAAATTACAGCAAGAATCTGGGATATTTAACAACATAAAGCTCGCTATTGGCTTATTCTGCACTGAAAACTTCTATCATTGGCAACTGCATGAGTTTTTGCTGAAAGAAAAAAATGTTGAGATGAAAGATGCCGTTAAGACTGACATTAAGAGGGGCAAGTTTATAGTAAGTTTAAAGAACGGGAGCAAAGTTAGTTTTCCAGTTAAAGAGTTTGATCCAATAATTCCTTCAGGCTGTGAAGTTTGCCAAGATTTCGCTGCAATAGAATCGGATGTGAGTGTTGGAAGTGTTGGGAGTAAAGCTGGATATTCGTCCGTTATCGTTAGGCGAGAAAATGCAAAGAAAGTTTTGGATTACATTTTCGAGAAGGAATATGCGGAGAGGGGAGAAGTGAACATAGATGCAATTCAAAAATTGTGCGAGTTCAAAATAAAAATACACCCTTACCCGCCAAAGCATTAAAATTTTAAAACCTTGTTTTCTATTTCTTTTGGTAGCTCAATTAGCCCATTAAAATCCTCTTTCATAATGTATTCCAAAGCGTATATTGCGGCAGCAAAAGTTCTGTCCATGACTTCTATTGCCGTGCCATGGCCTATGGATAAATTTATAGGATAGCCTTCAGAAACAACGTAAAACTTCTTTGAGCCAATTTCATACTTTTCAACGAAGCCAAGTTTTTTTGGCTTTAAGTTAAATTTTATTTCATCTTTTACGGCGCTCATGTTGCATAGAATAGCACCGTTCTTGATGAAATTCAAAGTTTCATCGTTTATGGTTTCTTTCATTCCAGTGCATGTCACTATTATGTCTGCATCTCTAAGTTTATCAAAGTCTACAACTTCGAATCCCTGCATTCTTGCAATAAACTTTCTTTCTAGGTCTTTTTCAATAACTAAAACTCTACATCCAATATTTTTTAAAATCCTAGCACATCCTTCGCCAACCCTTCCAAATCCAATTATTGCAATTGTTTTATCTAACAAAAATAAGTTTAGTCTCAACAATCCATCGATAAAGCCTAAGGATGTGCCGTAAATGTTCTCTCCCACACCCTTTACAACTGAATCGTCAATTGAAATTGCCTTAATACTGAGCCTTCTTAAAATCTCAACCCCAGTTTTTGTTAGCTCCACTACACCTTTTATTCTGTTAAGCATTCCAATTTTTCTTGCCTTTCTTGTAAGTACGGCAGCACAGTCCAAGAAATAGCTCGCATTAGCTTCTTTAAGGCTTTCTAATTCAAAAACCTTAATTCCATTGGCTTTTAACCATTCCAAGGCATCTTTCTTTACTGTCGGATCATCGACAAAAAACGGAAAGACTTCAGTAACTTTTGAAAGCTCCTTTATTAATACAGCACTTTTGTATTCCATTGGTACGAAGATTGCCACATTTTCAAGCTCAACTTCACTGCAAGCTTTTTTAACCATCCACATTCTTTCATAAACCCAATCTATCATTGTAAACACCTATTTATTGCTGTAGGAATTTTTTTAATAACATCCATTGCCGTATAATTGTAGCCAAATTCTTCAAAGCATAGATTCCCGGCTAACCCATTGATGAAGGCAGCAGCACTCGCACTCCAAAAAGCGTTGCTCAAGCAAAGGAAAGCTGCCGATATTCCGGCAAGAACGTCCCCTGTACCACCTACAGTCATTCCAGCATTGCCCAATTTGTTAAATTTAACTTTATTGCCATCTGAGATTATGTCTTCGACACCTTTGAGTAGAATTGTTGCATTTATTTCCTTAGCAGCTTTTCTTACAGCGTTTGCATCAATTTTCTCAACGCCAAACAGTCTTTTGAATTCGCCTCTATGGGGGGTTATTATGCATTCGCAATTGTTAGGCACTTCAATTCCCCTGTTTAATACATCTGCATCCAAAACAGCCTTTTTTACATGCTTAAGAACTTCATTTGTCAATTCAACGTTTTCTTTGTGTTTTCCAGCACCCATCCCAAAAACAAAGACGTCATGCAGTTTTGCTAATTTAATTATTTCATCTAAATTTTCTAAGCTTAATTTACCACCTTTTAAAGGCTTAACAATCAAGTTTGGGGAGAATGAGGCAACGACGTTTCTTATAGATTCGGGAACAGCTAAAGTTACAATATCGGCACCGCTGTAGTAAGCTGCTAGAGCTGCTAAGCTTGGTGCTCCAGTGTACTCGTTACCAACAATCAAAATTTTGCCGTGCATTCCTTTGTGTGCATCTCTAAATCTTCTGTAAGCTTTAACAACATCTCCTGGTCCAGCCAACTTTTCGATGAATTCTGGGATTCCTATATCTTTAACAACCAGCTCTCCTACAACTTCCTTAGCTTTAATCAATCCTGGCTTTGCTTTGTGGAATGTAACAGTTAAATCCGCCTTAACAGCCTCGTCATATTCACCGTTGTCGGGATTCAACCCAGTTGGTACATCAACTGCGACAACATAAGCGTTTGATGAATTGATTTTCTCAACAGCCTTTGCATAAGGCTGTCTAAGTTTACCTCTGACACCAGTGCCAAGCATTCCGTCGATTATTATGCTGTAGTTCAATTCAATTCTATCCAGAGTCGTAGAGTCGGTTATCTCTAAAATCTTGTAATTTGACAACTTTAGAATCTCAAAATTTCTTTTTGCGATCTCGCTCCTTATGTCTTTAGCCTTACCCATCAAAAAAACATCTACTTCAAAATTTTTCAAGTATCTGGCAGCAACAAATGCATCTCCACCATTGTTACCTAAGCCGGCAAAGATGCAAACTTTATCGCTATTAAATCTCTTTAATATCTCATCAGCTAACCCTTTTCCTGCTGCCTCCATTAATTGCAACGTAGAAAGTCCATAATAATCGCAGTTTCTATCTACAACAGCCATTTCATCAGAAGTAATTGTTTCCATTGTTTAAAGTATGCTTATTGATTATATTAATCTTCTCAAATCGAGAACCAACTTTTATTTAATCAATTACATTACGGGATTTATGAAAGTTGTGATTCCATTTAAGGCAAAAAATCCGAAGTCAAGGTTATCACATTTAATGAACGAGAGAGAAAGGGTTGAGTTTGCTAAATGCATGCTCTTCGATGTAGTATGTTCAATTCCAAAAAGTGTTGAGGTCTTGATTATTACTCCAGAAAGGCTAAATTTAAGCTTTGATAGGGAAGTGGGATTAGTTGTTGACAAAAGGAGCTTAAACGATGCAATAAATTCTTTAATTAAAGATGAAATTGCAGTAATTATGTCCGACTTGCCGTTACTTAATGAGAACATTGTAACTAAATTTCTCAGCCAAAATGCTGAAATCGTAATCGCCCCAGGAAGGAAAGGCGGCACGAACATGCTTTTAATAAAAAATAAAAATTTTAAAGTATCTTACCATTACGGCAGTTTCTTCAAGCATTTGAAGATTGCAAGGGAAATGGGATTAAAATTTAAAATCTTTGACTCATTCTATTCAAGCATAGATGTTGATGAGGAATCTGATCTACTAGAATTGCTTTTGCATGGAATTGGAAAGAAATCTTGGGAATTTCTAACCAGCATTGGATTTGAAGTTAAGTTTGAGAAGGACCCAATTTTAATCAAAAAAAGTAAATAAATTAAAAAACAATTTTAATTGTGAACTTTCAGCGAGTTTATAGTTTAATAGAGGGCAGTAGATTCGATGTTTGTAGTAAAAATTGCGTATTTGATCCTATTAGCTATGTCTATAAAACTAAGGGACAGGAAAAAATGAGATTGCTCAAAATACTAATGGCTAATGAATGTAAGTCAGATTGCAAGTATTGCCCAAATGCTTGGAGAAAGGGATTTAGTTTATCTCCAAATGAATTGGCAAGGTTGTTTTTTGCAATGTTGGAAAAAAATTTAGTTGATGGTATCTTTATCTCTTCATCAATTAATGCAGATGTTGAGAAAGTTATGGAAAATATAATTGAGGCTGGTAAAATCATTAGGGAGCAGTTTAAAGGATACATTCATCTTAAAATCATGCCTGGATGTAGTAGAGATGATATAAAGAGAGCATTGGAGATTGCAAACAGAGTGAGCATAAATGTTGAAAACTACGTCTCAATCGATAATGGATGATTTGAGTAGTGCAAAAAATCTTAGTCTCGACATTCTTAGAAGGGAAAGATGGGTTGCAAAAGAAGTTAGAAGATTTAAAAAAATTGGGTTTAGAAAGAGTTTTACAACGCAAATAATTGTTGGAGTTGGGGAAAGTGATGTCGAAATAATAAAATCACTTGAAAAGCATTATAGACTAAATGCGTCAAGAGTTTACTTTTCGGCCTTTACACCAATACGTGGAACGCCATTTGAGAATAGAAAAGGAGAGGACGTGAAGAGGGTTGCAAACCTTTATAGAGTTGATGCTTTAATAAGGAAGTACGGATTTAAAGCGAAGGATTTTGTTGATTTAATTGATAGAAACTTGCCGAGGGTTGATCCTAAAATACTACTCGCAGAGAAGTATGGCAACCCTGATTTAATTCACATTCCCGGAATAGGATTCAAAGCGGCAAAATTGCTAAAAAATGGCTACACCCTTTTAGATCTAAAAAAGATGGGTTTTTCAATTAAAAGGGCAATTCCATACTTGACAAATCAAAGAAGGCTTACAGATTTCAAATGACAAGAATTTTATAGATTTTAAAGCTTTAACAATCATGGCGAAAGAAGTGGAAAGAATAGATCATGTTGTTTTGGCAGTAAAGGATGCTGACAAAGCGATGAAGTTCTTCAATGAGCTATTGGAAATTGAGTTTGACGAGATTGGAGAGGAGAGAAACTGGAAATTTAAGAGCTTCATGAGTCCTGAAGGTTTGGAATTGTTAATGCCGACAAGTGAGGATAGTGAAACGGCTAAATTCATTCGAAAAAGAGGTGAAGGTTTGTTTGCCCTATCTTTTAAAGTTAAAGATGCTGAAAAAGTTGCAAAAAAAGCTGAAGAGATGGGAATAAGAATTATAGGCAAAATAGAGCGTGAAGGATTTAAGGAGATATTTTTACATCCAAAAGATTGCTTTGGAGTTCAGATTCTGCTTACAGAATACAAGGAATATCACGGATGTACGGTTGCTTTATCCATGGAAAAGAAGAAGGACAAGTACATCTGATTTATTTTTAAATTTATATTGATATCCATTTTTCATTTACTCTATCGACTTTACCTAATTTCAACAACCGATCTAAGTGTTGCTCTAACATAACCCTTTCAAAATGCTCAAAAGCTTTTTTAGGTTCTCCAAATTTTCTGTATATTATTCCTTTACCAACCAATTCGTCTATTCTTCTCCCTTTCTTTAATAGTCCTAACAGTTTTTCTTCTCTCTTAAATATTTTGTTCAAATAGCTATCCAAAGCGTCTACTATCTTGTCTTTTAAAACTTCTCTATGGCTTGAAACCACAATTTTAACGTTTTCAGATTCAACGATTTCTTTAATTTTGTTTATTGATTCAATGAAACTTTGCAAATCGCTATCTAAACAGCCATACCAAGGACCAAATGAAGATAAATCGATGTCACTCAAGTAGATGATTTTAATGTTGTCTTCAACTAAAAAGCAACAATGTCCCTGAGAGTGTCCTGGCGTGTAAATTATACTGAGTGTTGTGCTACCCAAATCGAATCTATCTCCATCCTTAAGTCTTTTACTTACCTTAGAGAACTTAAAATATATGAAAGGTTTTAGCAATTCATCCGATAATCCGTATCTCTTTTTAAATTCATTGTAAGATTCCGCAGCTTCAGCATCCTTTTCATGAATAAAAATTTTATTGAAATGGCTGTTGTAAGTAATATGATCTTCATGCCAGTGAGAGTTGAAAACGCAATCTGCTTCTATGTTTTTTATAATTTTTCCAGCTCCAGTGTCTATTAAAGCTCGTGTTTCATCCTTTACAAACAAGCAATTGCAAAAGGGGTACCTACCTCTATTCTCGCCCTCAATAAAGTATACATGGTCACTCAACCTTTGCATGGAATACATTTGCATAAAGATTAAAGAAGTCTTTTCGTTGTTTTTGACACCGATTTTTTAATATACTCCTCATCAACTCTAAATGTGAAGTATGTTTACGGTGTTGTGCCATCAAGGAGACTCGGAAAATCCTTAGGAGTCAACGTCATTCCTCGCAAAACGTGTAGCTATTCCTGCGTTTATTGCCAACTCGGTAGAACTACAAACAAAACGATTGAGAGGAAGAGTTATTTTCCAAAAAAAGATATTTTAGAGGAAATTGTAAAGGTTGTGAAAGAAACGGAAAAATCAGGAAAGAGCTTCGATTACATAACTTTCGTTGGTGAAGGAGAACCTACGTTGTGTAAAGATTTAGGATGGTTGATTGAGAAATCTAAGGAATTTGGAAAGGTTGCGGTAATAACGAATGGCTCTCTATTGTTTGATGAAGATGTCAGAAACGAGCTTGCTGAATGTGACGTTGTAATTCCATCTCTCGACGCAGCTGATCAAAAAACGTTTTTAAGGATAAACAGACCAATAAGGTTGTCGATTGATAAAATAATTGAAGGTATGATTGAGTTTAGAAAGATTTTCAGAAATGAGCTAAGTATTGAGGTTATGCTCGTTAAAGACTACAACGACAGTAATGCGGTTTTAAGCAAAATAAAGAACGCTTTGGAAAGAATAAATCCTGACAAGGTTTATTTGATGACATTTACAAGACCACCAGCCGAAAAAGTTGAACCTGCAAGCAATTCAAGATTGCTTCAAGCTTACTCCATAATTGGAGAAAAATTGAACGTTGAATTGATTATAAATCCAGAACAGGGTGAGTTTTGGATAAATAGCCTGGATGATCTAATTTCTATTCTAAAAAGACATCCGATGCGTAAGGATCAGATTGAAGGATTTTTGAAAAAGTTGAATTTGGACATCAAAACAATCAAAAATTTGGGTGTTAAAGAAGTAAAATACAAGGATAATACCTTTTTCTTTGCTTAAAGCTCTTCAGGTTCTTTTTGCTCTTTAATTTCTTTAATCTCAGATTCTTCAGCCTCTTCAGTCTCGCTCTCAGTCTTTTTTACTTCTTCAACGGTTTTTCTTATTGGTGCTTCTTTTTCAAACCTTTCAACAAGCAAGACTTCTTCAACATCTAAATGCTTGAAAATCTCTGTAACAGCTCTGTATTTTCCTATTAAGAATAGTTGACCAAAATAAGCATCCCTTGGAACGTCAACAATCACTTTTTTGTCCTCTATCTTCGCATCAACATCTTTTCCAGTGTGAATTACAAACAGAGCCTTTACTTTGTCCACATCGCTTTCAAGCTTTTCCTTTATTTCGTATTCAAATATTACATTTTTTCCAGCCAATGGATGGTTGTAGTCAACTATTGCCTTTCTTCCAATTATCCTCTCGATAGTTCCAATCTTGTCCCTAATTTTTACCCTTTGCCCAACATATGGCTTTTCTTTGAATCTCGTAACGCTAACAACTTCCTTGTTATCTGGGTCGTATTCACCAAACCCCTTTTCAGGTGGAACAACGACTTCACCTTTATATCCCACTACCTTCCCTTCAAAGTCTTCATCCAAACCTTGTACAACGTGTCCCTCTCCGACAACAACGTAAATATCGCCATACCTTGCGTTTTCATTATATATGTCATTCTGCTTCGCTATTTCCTCGTCAGTCGTGTCAATTATTGTTCCATCTTCAAGTTTGGCTATGTAACTAATTCTGATAAAATCCCCCTTGCTTATCTTGCTGCTTTTGCTAACTTCAACATCCTCCATAGCATCACCCATTGTTGTAGCAATAAAGCGTAGATATAAAAAGGTTGGCGTAAACTTACTTCATGGAAGTCGAGGTTAAGTTTAAGGCTTACGATGGTGTTGAAAATAGAATAAAGCAGATTGCAGAGTTTGTTATCGAAAAATTAGAAGAGGATCTTTACTTCAACCATCCATGTAGGGATTTTAAGGAAAGCGATGAGGCTTTAAGGGTTAGAAAAGATAAGGAGGGAATTAAAGTAACTTACAAAGGAGCAAAAGTTGATAAGGAAACTAAAAGCAGGGAGGAAATAAAACTTAAAGTTGATGATTATAATAAAGCAATAAAGCTTTTTGAAAAACTTGGATTTAAAGCAGTTAGAGAAGTTGTAAAGCTTAGGAAAATTTACAGAATTGGAGATGCAATCATATGCTACGATAAGGTTAAAGGATTAGGTAAGTTTGTGGAGATTGAGATAGAGATAGAAGGTAAAGCCAATTTTGAGATTGCAAAACAAAAGGTGTTTGAGATCGCTAAACAGCTTGGGTTCGATTCAAAAAACAGTATAAGAAAGTCTTACTTAGAGCTGTTGGAAGAAAAAAATAGAGTTTAAATTAGTCAGGATATGCCTTTAGTATTCATCAGCTCTAACGTCTGGGTTTAATCCAAAAACTCTTTGGATTTCCTTTTCCATTGCAACACATAAAATTTCGCTTCTGCTTGCATTATCGAAGTTGATAGTTTATTTTTATTAAAAGTATTGGTTTTTCATCCAATAATACAACCAATTAAGTATCCAACGATAGCTCCAGCATTCAAAAAAGGTAGTCCAGCGTGCCCTCCAGATTTTTTTTCGATTAAATAAATTAGTGCTATTAAACCAATAATACTCCCAATAAGAC